>NZ_JANINU010000306.1 GCF_024508875.1 Phenylobacterium sp. | reverse complement strand
TTGGAGCATGATCTTTTCCGAAAACCGGTTCCCACTTTTCGGGATCATGCTCTAGGAAGGCATCAGCCCCAGCAAAGTTCCGCGCCCTTCTTGCTGTCGATCGACTCGACGCCGTTGACGGGCTTGTCGGTGATCAGCGTGGCGCCGGTGTCAAAGAACTCCTTGCCGGGGGTCGGCTTCGGCTTCTCGCCGGTCTTGGCGAACTTCTCGATCGCTTCCATGGCCATGGCGGCCATCTTCAGCGGATATTGCTGCGAGGTCGCGCCGATGACGCCGGCCGCGACGTTCTTGACGCCCGGGCAGCCGCCGTCGATCGAAACCACCAGCACCGAGCCGTCATCCTTGCCGGCCGCCTTGAGCGCCTGGTAGCCGCCGGCCGCCGCCGGCTCGTTGATCGTGTACATCACGCTCACGTCCGGGCATTTCTGCAGCAGCGTTTCCATGGCGGTGCGGCCGCCATCCTCGGCGCCGCCGGTCATCTCGTGGCCGCAGATGCGCGCATCGTCCTCGTCGCCGTATTTCTTCGGGTCCTTGATGTCGATGCCGAAGCCCTTCATGAAGCCCTGGTCGCGCAGATAGTCGACAGTCGGCTGGTTGGTGGCGAGATCGAGGAAGGCGATCTTGGCGCTCGAGGCCTTGTCGCCCAGCGTGCCCTTGGCCCACTGGCCGATCAGTTCGCCGGCCTTGAAATTGTCGGTTGCGAAAGTGGCATCCGCGGCATCGATCGGATCGAGCGGCGTGTCGAGCACGATGACCAGAAGGCCGGCGTCGCGCGCTTTCTTGATGGTCGGCACGATCGCGCTGGAATCGCTCGGCACGATGGCGAAGCCCTTGGCGCCGGCCGAGATCAGATTCTCGATAGCCGCGACCTGGCTGTCATTGTCGCCGTCGAATTTGCCGGCAAAGGTCTGCAGGGTCAGGCCGAGCTCCTTGGCCTTGGCCTGCGCGCCTTCGCGCATCTTGACGAAGAACGGATTGCCCTCGGTCTTGGTGATCAGGCCGACGATGTCGGCGGCATACGAGGCCGTGGCCATCGCGCCGTAAAAGGCAAGGCCGGCAACGGCCGCCTTCAGGATAGTCCATTTACGCATGATTTCCTCCCAGTGAACCACCTTCGGCGCCGGCCAACCGGCGCCTGCGGAGCGCCCACCGAAGTTCTCCCAGCGTGGGCGCAATGTCAAAAAGACACCAGTCCGCAACGGCTGTCAATAAATAAATCACTCTTATTTATTATTGACACTCTTGCGCTGTTCACTCATTCTGAACGAAAAGCGTCGCGGGGAAACAGACGGGAGGAACGGGGTGGAGACCGGCATTGCGAGGCGCGGTTCGCCCGAGGCTTTGGAAAGCCGGCTGCATCGCGGCACCAACCAGAGCGGCATGCGCGACCACAATGAACGGCTCGTGCTGTCCCTGGTGCGCCAGCATGGCAGCCTGGCCAAATCCGACATTGCGCGCATGACCGGGCTGTCGGCCCAGACGGTGTCGGTGATCATGCGCGAGCTCGAGGAAGACAAGCTGCTCGTGCGCCAGGCGCCGCTGCGCGGCAAGATCGGCCAGCCCTCGATCCCGATGGCGCTCAATCCGGAAGGAGCCTTCTTCATCGGCCTCAAGATCGGCCGGCGCTCGGCCGAGCTCGTGCTGATCGACTTCCTCGGCAATGTGCGCGCCATGCTGCAGCATTCCTATCGCTATCCCGCGCCGCGCGAGACCGTCGAGTTCGTCACCGCCGGCATCAAGGCGATGCGAAGCGAGCTTACGCCGGCTCAGGACAAGCGCATTGCCGGGCTCGGCATCGCCATGCCGTTCGAGCTATGGAACTGGGCCGACACGGCCGGCGCGCCGCGCGAGATCATGGACGAATGGCGCCATCGCGACATCCGCGCCGATATCCAGGCGCAGTGCGAGTTCCCCGTCTATCTGCAGAACGACGCGACGTCGGCCTGCGGCGCGGAACTCGTCTTCGGGCGGGCGGGCGGAGCGCGCGATTTCGTCTATTTCTACATCGGCGCCTTTGCCGGCGGCGGCATCGTGCTCAATGGCCGCCTCTACAGCGGGCCGAAAGGCAACGCCGGCGCGCTGGGCTCGATGCCGGTGCCGGGCCCGGACGGCAAGCCGACGCAGCTCATCGACGTCGCCTCGATCGCGATGCTGGAGCGGGCGCTCTCCGCCAAAGGCATCGACGGCTCCCGCCTGTGGACCTCGCCGCAGGAATGGGGCGAGATCGGCGCCGATCTCGACGCGTGGATCGCCAGCGCCTCGCGGGCGCTCGCCTATGCCATTGTCGCGGCCTCGTCGGTCATCGATTTCGAAGCGGCGGTGATCGACGGCTGGATGCCGCTCGATGTGCGGCGCCGGCTGGTCGATGCCGTGACGGAAGCGATCGCCACCATCGACGCCGAAGGGCTGAAGCTGCCTGTCGTTCGCGAGGGGACGGTCGGCATCCACGCGCGCGCCATGGGCGGCGCCAGCCTGCCGCTCTCCGAGCGTTTCCTGATCGGACCGAACACGTCCGGGGGCGCCTGAAATGCTGATCGGCATCCCGTCGCTGCTCGGCCCCCAGTTCCTGGCGACGCTCAGGGCGATGGGCCATGGCGACGAGATCGCGATCGTCGACGGCAATTATCCGGCCGAGGAACAGGCGCGGCGATTGATCCGCGCGGACGGCCACCAGGTCATCCCGGTCCTCGACGCCGTGCTCAGCGTGCTGCCGGTGGACGAGGCGGTGCCGGAGGCGCTGTTCCGCGCTTCGGTGAAAGGCGATCCGGCGCTCGCCGACCCCGTGCATCGCGAGATGGAAGTGGTTTGCGCCAGGCGCGCGCCGGGTCACAAGGTGGTTGCGCTGGCCGGGCCCGACTTCTATGCACGCGTCAAGGCCGCGCACGCGATCGTGGCGACCAGCGAACCCAGGCTCTTTGCCAACATCATCATCCGCAAGGGCGTGATCCATCCGCCGGAGACCGAGACGACATGATCCTTTGCTGTGGCGAAGCCCTGATCGACATGCTGCCGCGCACGACCACGGAAGGCGAAGCGGCCTTCGCGCCCTATGTCGGCGGCGTGGTGTTCAACTCCGCGGTCGCGCTCGGCCGGCTCGGCGCTCCGGCCGGCTTCTTCTCCGGCCTCTCCTCCGACCTGTTCGGGGGCCAGCTCCGCGAGGCGCTCGGAGCCAGCAAGGTGAGCTCCACCTATGCGCACACGTCGCCAAAGCCCACGACGCTCGCCTTCGTGCGGCTCACCAACGGCCAGGCGACCTACACCTTCTACGACGAGAACACCGCCGGACGCATGCTGACCATCGAGGACCTGCCGAAGCTCGGCGCCGAGATCGAGGCGATGCTGTTCGGCGCGATCAGCCTGATCTCCGAGCCGGCCGGTTCGGCCTATGAGGAGTTCATGCGGCGCGAGCACGAAGCCCGTGTGATGATGCTCGATCCCAACATCCGGCCGAATTTCATCCCGGACAAGGCGAAGCATCTGCGGCGCATCCGCGAGATGATGGCGATGGCCGACATCGTCAAGCTCTCGGACGAGGACCTCAAATGGTTCGACGAGGCCGGCTCTCACGAGGACGTGGTGCGCAACTGGCTGGATCGCGGGCCGAAATTTATCGTTGTCACCCATGGCGGCGAAGGCGCGGTCGGCTACAGCAAGACGCACAAGGTCACGGTGATGCCGCGGAAGGTGAAGGTGGTCGACACGGTCGGCGCCGGCGACACCTTCAACGCCGGCATCCTGGCCTCGCTGCATGAGCAGGGCCTGCTGACCAAGGCAGCGATCGGCAGCCTCTCCGAGGACGCCATCCGCAAGGCGCTGGAGCTCGGCGCCAAGGCGGCGGCGGTGACGGTTTCGCGGGCCGGCGCCAACCCGCCCTGGCGACACGAAATCGCCTGAGCGGTTGACCGGATTGGCCGAATGGCCTCTCCAGGCGATCACTTTATGTTTCCAAAATAGGGAACGACGCGATAAAAGGCGTTGAAAATGCTCGTTCTAGCCCGGTTTTCCGGCGTCTTCGGGCAATGCGCCGGCAAAAGGCGGTAACAGGCTGCGACACTTGCACGATTGGCCTTGCCCCCGGCCGGCTTTCTCACCCCGACCAAGTCTGATACCAGCGGGCCGGTTTATTGGCATTTTGAGGCCGACATGCAGTTCATCGATCTTGGCGCGCAGCGCGAACGTATCCGCGACCGGCTGAAGGCCGCGATCGACAAGGTGGTCGAAGACGGCCGCTACATCCTCGGCCCTCAGGTCACCGAATTCGAGAACAAGCTCGCGGCCTATGTCGGCGTCAAGCATGTGGTCGCCTGCGCCAACGGCACCGACGCGCTGCTCCTGCCGCTGTTTGCCGCCGGCATCGGCCCGGGGGATGCGGTGTTCGTGCCGAGCTTCACCTTCGCAGCCACCGCCGAGGTGGTGGCGCTGGCCAAGGCCGAGCCGGTCTTCGTCGACGTCGACCGCGATACCTACAACATCGACATCGCCAGCCTCGAGGCGGCGATCAACATGATCAAGAAGGAAGGAAGGCTGAAGCCGAAGGCGATCATCCCGGTCGACTTGTTCGGCCTTGCCGCCGACTACGAGGCGATCATGGCGATCGCAAAGCGCGAGAACGTCCTTGTGATCGAAGACGCCGCGCAGTCGATGGGCGGTTCCGCCGACGCCAAGATGTGCGGCGCATTCGGCCATGTCGGCTCGACCAGCTTTTATCCTGCCAAGCCCCTCGGTTGCTACGGCGACGGCGGCGCGATGTTCACCAATGACGGCGCGCTGGCCGACAAGCTCCGTTCCTTCGCCTTCCACGGCAAGGGCGAGACGCAATATGACAATGTCCGCGTCGGCATCAATTCGCGCCTCGACACGCTGCAGGCGGCGATCCTGATCGAGAAGCTCGCGATCCTCGAAGAGGAGATGGTGGCCAGGCAGGTTGTGGCCGACCGTTATGCGAAGGGTCTCGGCGACATCGTCAAGGCGTCGCGCAATCTCGGCCACGGCCGCTCAGCCTGGGCGCAGTACGCGATCGAGACGCCGAAGCGCGACGGGCTGAAAGCGCATCTCGGCGAAAAGGGCATCCCGTCGGTGATCTATTACGTGAAGCCGCTGCACGAGCAGGTCGCGTATAAGGGCTATCCGCGCACGCCGACCGGCCTTGCCGTCTCGGAAGAACTGCCGAAGCAGATCCTCTGCCTGCCGATGCACGCCTATCTCAGCGAAGCCGACCAGGACCGCATCATCGAGACGATCCGCAATTACATCGGCTCGAACTCGGCGCATGTCGCGGCGGCGTAAAGCCGAGAGGCCGGCGGGACAGCCCCCCTCTGCCCTGCCGGGCATCTCCCCCGCAAAGGGGGAGATGAGATGTCACGCGGGCTTTCGCCAACCTTCAACGTTGAAAGAATTCGCTGAGCGCTGAAGCTGCCAATCTCCCCCTTTTAGGGGGAGATGTCCGGCAGGACAGAGAGGGGGGCCTCGCGCCAGCGTCTACATTTGGCAACGCTGCGATTACGCGCCCTTCCCCGTCGCAATGAAATGCGGGTTGGCGAAATCGCTGTCACTTGCCTGGTTGCGCTTGCCGTAGACGAGCGGCTGGCCGTCCAGGGTGCGCGTCATGCCGCCGGCGGCGCGCAGCACCGCGTCGCCCGCGGCCGTGTCCCACTCCATGGTACGGCCGAAGCGCGGATAGACGTCGGCTTCCGCCGCGGCAAGCAGGCAGAATTTCAGCGATGAACCGACCGAGACGATCTCAGCCGCGCCGAGATCGCGGATAAATTCCTCGGTTTCAGGCGTGTTGTGCGAGCGGCTGGCCACGACGGCGAGGGGCGTGCCCCCTGCCCGCACGGCGATCGGCCGACGTTCGGTGATGCGATAATCGGCATCGACCTCCAGCGCCTCGGCCTTGCCCGGCCGTCCACTGAAGAAGCGCCCGGTGCAAGGCGCGAACACGACGCCGACTTCAGGCACGCCGTGACGGACGAGCGCGATGTTGACGGTGAAATCGGTGCGGCGGTTGACGAATTCCTTGGTGCCGTCGAGCGGATCGATCAGGAAGAAGGCGCCGTCGAGGTCGGGCGTCGCGACGCCTGCCGCAACCTCCTCCTCGGCCACACATGGGATATCCGGATAGGCGGCCCGCAGGCCGGCCAGGATGATCTTCTCGCTTTCGCGATCGGCTTCCGTGACCGGTGAAGAGTCCGCCTTGCTCTCGACGGCGCCGCCTTCGTGGAAGACGCGCATCACCTCGCGCCCCGCTTCCAGCGCCAGTCGCTCGAAGACGCCCAGCATCGCCTCGTCGTCAGATGCCGCCGCCATTGTCATACTGCTCCTCGGCAATGTCGCGCTCGGTCAGCCACTGTTCCAGGGCTTCCGCCATTTCCTGCGGGCTCCTGCCGAGGGTCTTGAGATGGATTTCCGGATTCTGTGGCGCCTCATAGGGAGAATCGACGCCGGTGAAATTCTTGATCTCGCCGCTCAGAGCGCGCGCGTAAAGGCCTTTCGGATCGCGGCGCGCGCATTCCTCGAACGGCGTGTCGACGAAGACCTCGACGAATTCGCCCTCGGCCATCAGCTCGCGCGCCATGCGCCGCTCTGCACTGAAGGGCGAGATAAAGGAGACGATGACGATCAGTCCGGCATCGGCCATCAGCTTGGCCACCTCGGCGACGCGGCGGATGTTCTCCACGCGGTCGGCGTCGGTGAAGCCGAGATCGCGGTTGAGGCCGTGGCGGACATTATCGCCGTCGAGGATATAAGTGTGGCGCCCGGACGCGAACAGCTTCTTCTCGAACAGGTTGGCGATGGTCGACTTGCCGGAGCCGGAGAGCCCGGTGAACCAGAACACCGCCGGGCGCTGGTTCTTCAGATCGGAGCGGCCGCGCTTGCCGACATCGAGCGACTGCCAGTGGATGTTTTCGGCACGGCGCAGCGAATGCAGGATCATGCCGGCGCCGACGGTGGCGTTGGTGATGCGATCGATCAGGATGAAAGCGCCGGTCGTGCGGTTCTCGGCGAAGGGATCGAAAGCAATCGGAGCTCGCGTCGAAAGGTTGCAGACGCCGACCTCGTTGATGTCGAGCGACTTCGCCGCCTCATGCGCGAAATCGTTGACGTTGACGCGGTATTTGAGCTCGGTGACGGTGGCGCTCACCTGATCGGTTTCGGTGCGCAGGATGTAGGAGCGGCCGGGCAGCAGCGCCTGCTCGTCGAACCAGACGATGTTGGCGGCGAACTGGTCGGCGACCTGCGGTCTAGCTGCCGGCGAAACCAGCAGATTGCCGCGCGACACCTCCACCTCATCCTCGAGGACCAGCGTGATCGCCTGGCCGGCGACCGCCCGATCGAGATCACCGCCTTGCGCGACGATGCGCCTGACCCGGGACGCCTTGCCGGATTTCGCGACGACGACCTCGTCGCCTTGCGAAACGGTGCCCGAGGCAATGGTGCCGGCAAAGCCGCGGAAATCGAGGTTCGGCCGGTTCACATACTGGACAGGAAAGCGGAACGGCAGTTCGACGGCCGCCTCGTCGACCGACACGGTTTCGAGATGCTCGATCAGCGACGGCCCGGAATACCAGGGCGTGCGATCCGAGCGGCTGGTGACGTTGTCGCCGAAGCGCGCCGACATCGGGATCGGCACGATGCTGGCAAAGCCGAGCTCCCGCGCGAACTCGCCATAGTCGGCGACAATCTGGTCGAACACGTCCTTGTCGAAGCCGACGAGGTCGATCTTGTTGACGGCAAGCACGATGTGCCGGATGCCGAGCAGCGAGGCGATGATCGAATGGCGCCTGGTCTGACGCAGCACGCCCTGGCGCGCGTCGATCAGCACGATGGCGAGGTCCGCCGTCGAGGCGCCCGTCGCCATGTTGCGCGTGTACTGCTCATGGCCGGGCGTGTCGGCGACGATGAACTTGCGCTTGTCGGTCGAGAAGAACCGGTAGGCGACGTCGATGGTGATGCCTTGCTCCCGCTCGGCGGCCAGGCCGTCCACCAGCAGGGCGAAGTCGATGTCGCCGCCCTGAGTTCCGACGCGCTTGCTGTCGGCTTCGAGGGCCGCGAGCTGGTCCTCGAAGATCATCTTCGAGTCGTAGAGCAGGCGGCCGATAAGGGTCGACTTGCCGTCGTCGACCGAGCCGCAGGTGAGGAAGCGCAGCAGAGACTTGTGCTCGTGCTGGTGCAGGTAGGCCTGGATGTCCTCGGCGATGAGGGCGGATTGGTGGGCCATCAGAAGTAGCCCTCCTGCTTCTTCTTCTCCATCGAGGCCGCCTGGTCGTGGTCGATCATCCGGCCCTGGCGCTCGCTGGTGGTGGTGAGCAGCATCTCCTGGATGATCTCGGGCAGGGTGGCCGCGGTGCTCTCGACGGCGCCGGTCAGCGGGTAGCAGCCAAGGGTGCGGAACCGCACCGACTTCATCATCGGGGTCTCGCCGGGACGCAGCGGCATCCGGTCGTCGTCGACCATTATCAGCGTGCCGTCACGCTCCACCACCGGCCGCACGTCGGAGAAGTAGAGCGGCACGATCGGGATGTTCTCCAAGTGGATGTATTGCCAGATGTCCAGCTCGGTCCAGTTGGAGATCGGGAAGACGCGGATGCTCTCGCCCGGGTTCTTCCGTGCATTGTAGAGCCGCCAGAGTTCGGGCCGCTGGTTCTTGGGGTCCCAGCGGTGCTGGGCCGAGCGGAACGAGAAGATGCGCTCCTTGGCGCGGGACTTCTCCTCGTCGCGGCGCGCGCCGCCGAAGGCCGCGTCGAAGCCGTACTTGTCCAGAGCCTGCTTCAGGCCCTCGGTCTTCCAGATGTCGGTGTGCTTGGCGCTGCCGTGGTCGAACGGGTTGATGTTCTGGGCGATGGCGTCCGGGTTCTGGTGGACCAGCAACTCGAAGCCCAGCTCCTTGGCCATGCGCTCGCGCATCTCGTACATGGCCCGGAACTTCCAGGTCGTGTCGACGTGCAGCAGCGGGAAGGGCGGCTTCGACGGATAGAAGGCCTTGGCCGCGAGGTGCAGCATCACGGCCGAGTCCTTGCCGATCGAGTAGAGCATCACCGGACGCTCGCACTCGGCCACCACCTCGCGCATGATGTGGATGCTCTCGGCTTCCAGCCGCTGAAGGTGGGTGAGGGTCTTGGAGGTCAACGTGCCTTCGAGGTTTTCTGGGCGGGTCAGGACGCCGGCGTCCATGGGCGGAGACCTTACATCAAAGCCAAGGGAAACCCGCTCTCAAAGGCGGGCGGGGCGGCCACGGCCGTTGAGTTAGCGGCGGGGCTGGGGGGAGGCAAGGCGAGGCGGCCCCAGGAATTCTTGAGGCGACGACAGCGCAGTTGACGCCCGCCAGCGGCTTGCAGGCCTGAAACGCAATGCCGCTTGGCGCTGCCGGGCGGGCCGTGGCACAACCGACGCAACGGAAGCGCATACCCCTTTTTCGAGCCGGAACACCGGCCGCGAGGGGCAGGTTGGGGGCGATCTATGAGCGTGCAAACGGCGGCGACGCCGCACAAGTCGACGGGCTACAGCTACTTCGTCGCCTGGTTCCTGGCCGTCGTCTACACGCTGAACTTCCTCGACCGGCAGATCATCTCGATCCTCGGCAAGGACATCTCGGCCGAGCTGCACCTGACGAAGACCCAATTCGGCCTGCTGGGTGGGACGTCCTTCGCTCTGCTCTACACGACCTGCGGCATCGGCGTGGCCTACCTGGCCGACCGGATGAGCCGCAAGGGGATCATCGCCGTGGCCTGCGCCATCTGGAGCGTGTTCACCGCGCTGTGCGGCACGGCGCAGAACTTCACCCAGATCCTGCTGTACCGGATGGGTGTCGGCTTCGGGGAAGCGGGCGGCTCGCCGCCGTCGTACTCGCTGATCTCGGACTATTTCCCGGCCGAGCGCCGCGGCACGGCGCTGGCGATCTATTCGCTGGGCGTGCCCATCGGCTCGATGCTGGGCGCGTTCGCCGGCGGCAAGCTGGCGCTGGCCTACGGCTGGCGGACCGCCTTCTACATCGTCGGGGCGCCGGGTATCATCCTGGCGATCCTGCTGCTGGTGCTTGTGCGCGAGCCGAAGCGGGGCGGGCTGGACGCCGTGGCCGACGGCGCTGACGAGCACCCACCGGCGCCGCCGCTGATGAAGGCGATCGGCGGGTTCTTCTCCAACCGAACGCTCGTGCTGACGGCGATCTCCAGCGCGATGTCGGCCTTCGTCGGCTACGCGGGCCTCGTCTGGAACCCGCAGTTCCTGGAGGCGGTGAAGGGGATGGCCGCGCCGGACGTGGCGACCTACTACGCCCTGGCCCTGGGCGCGACGGGCGTGGTCGGCACGGTGGTGGCCGGCTGGCTGGTGGACCGTTTGGGCCACAAGGACCGCCGCTGGTTCGCCTGGGTTCCGGCCATCGCCTTCGCGATGTCGATTCCCTTCTGGTTCGGCCTCATCTGGGCGCCGACCTGGCAACTGGCGATGCTGTTCCTGATCGGCCCGATGCTGATGAACCAAGCGTACCTGGCCCCCGCGCTGACCGTCGCCCAGAACGCCGTGGCGCCGGCGCAGCGCACCATGACCGGCGCGATCCTGCTGTTCGTCCTGAACCTGGTCGGCCTGGGCGTCGGTCCCGTCTACGTGGGCTGGATCGCCGACAAGATGGAGCCGGCGCACGGAGACCAGGCGCTCGCCTACGGCTACGCCGGCGTCATCCCGTTCGTGCTGCTGACGGTGGTGGCCCACATCGCCGCCTCGGTGTCGATCGGGCGCGACAAGCGGCTGGCCGCGGCGTTGACCTAAGGCCGTCCGAAAACCGCCAGCATCCGCTCATCTATGTCCGAAAACCGCGAGACTTCCCACGGTTGAGCGCCCATCCTTTGGGCCATGGACATGGATTTCGAAGCCTGCCGGCGCGCCTTCCAGACCCGCGATGCGCGGTTCGACGGGCGCATCTTCTGCGGCGTGAAGACGACCGGCATCTACTGCCGGCCGATCTGTCCGGCGCGGACGCCCAATGCGGCGAACGTCGAGTTCTTCCCAAGCGCCGCGGCGGCGCAGGAGGCCGGCTATCGGCCCTGCCTGCGCTGCCGGCCCGAGGCCTCGCCGGACCTCGGCGCCTGGCGCGGGACGTCGAACACCGTCTCGCGCGCCCTCGCCCTGATCGAGGGCGGGGCGATGGACGCCGGCGACGTGGACGCCCTGGCCTCGCGCCTGGGCGTCGGCGAGCGCCAGCTCCGCCGGCTCTTCCGCCAGCATCTCGGTGCGTCGCCGGTGGCGGTGGCGCAGACGCGGCGCGTGCTGCTGGCCAAGCAACTGATCCAGGAAACGCGCCTGCCCATGAGCGAGGTGGCGCTGGCGTCGGGCTTCGGCAGCGTGCGGCGCTTCAACGAGACCTTCCAGCAGTTGTTCGGCCGTCCGCCCGGCGAGCTGCGGCGCAGCCATAAGGCCGAGACGCCCGCCGCGGACGGCATCTTCGTGCGCCTGCCCTACAAGCCGCCCTACGACTGGGACGCGATCATCCGCTTCCTGACCGACCGCGCCATTCCGGGCGTCGAGCGGGTGGAGCCGAAGCGCTACGCCCGCACGCTGTCCATCGACGGGGTGGCAGGCGTGGTCATCGTCACGCCGCGCCGTGACAACGCCCTGCAGGCGGAGATCCGGTTCCCGAAGCTGAAGTCGCTGCCCGCGGTGATCGCCCGCGTGCGACGGGTGTTCGACCTCTCGGCCGACCCGACGCTGATCGGCGCCCACCTCAGCCAGGATCCGGCGCTGGCGCCCCTCGTGGCCGCGCGGCCCGGCCTGCGCGCGCCGGGGGCGTGGGACGGCTTCGAGCTGGCCGTGCGCGCCATCCTCGGTCAGCAGATCACGGTGAGCGCCGCGCGTGGCCTGGCGGCGAAGCTGGTCGCGGCCTACGGCGAGCCGATCGACGAGCCGGCCGCCGCCGCCCTCGGCCTGACGCGGGTGTTCCCGAACCCGGAGCGGCTCATCGGCGAGGACATCGCGGCCCTCGGCATGCCCAGGGCGCGCGGCGCGGCCCTGGAAGCCCTGGCGCGGACGGTCGCGGCCGATCCGGCCATCTTCACCACCCGCGCTGATCTGGACAGCGCCATCGCCGCGCTGAAGGCGCTGCCGGGCGTCGGCGAGTGGACCGCCCAGTACATCGCCCTGCGCGAACTGCGCGAGCCCGACGCCTTCCCGCAGGCCGACATCGGCCTGATGCGGGCCATGGCCGACGAGGCCGGGGTGCGACCGACCGCCGAACAACTCCTCGCCCGGAGCGAGGCCTGGAAGCCATGGCGGGCCTATGCCGCCCAGCACCTCTGGGCCGCCGATCCTGCTTTCGCCGCCCCGCAGGCGACCCGCTCGAAAAGGACCAAGCCGAATGACCGCCAAGCTGCCTGAGACCCTGACCCTCGACCGCACGCCGACGCCGATCGGCACGGCCCTGGTCGTCACCGACGAAGCCGGCGTGCTACGCGCCTTCAACTGGACCGACTACGAGCCGGCGATGATGAAATGGATCGCGCGGCGCTATCCGAAGGCGACGCTGGTCGAAGGGCCGGGGCCGTTGCGCGCGAAGTTCAACGCCTATTTCGCGGGCCAGACGGACGCCTTCGACGACATCCGCTGGGAGGGGGCGGGCACCGCCTTCCAGCGGAAGGTCTGGGAGACCCTGTGTTCCATCCCGGCCGGAGAGACGATCAGTTACGCCCAACTCGCCGAGCGCATCGGCCGCCCGACGGCGGTGCGCGCCGTGGGCCTCGCCAACGGCTCGAACCCCGTGGCGCTCGTCGTGCCCTGCCACCGGGTGATCGGCTCGAACGGTGCGCTCACGGGGTACGGCGGCGGCCTGCACCGCAAGCGCTGGCTGCTGGAGCACGAGGGGGCGAGCTTTCGACCGCAGGTCGCGGCCTGAGCGAGCCCTAGTCAACCCATAGGAGATTCGGCGAGGCGCCGCGCCGCACAAATGTCATCCCCCGAACGCCGGAATGTAATTTTGTAAACTTCAATCGGATAAGGCTTGACCCGCACGGGGTCTCTATAGCCTTCGTGCGTCAGTAGCAGGTTCGGGGGCCCGCTTGTGGAAGGTGCACGTACAGCTCTATTGGGGCAAAGACGCTGAGCTGTATCGGGAACGGTTCCGCCAGGGAATCGAGCCCGATGAGACGCCCTACGGATTCCATCTCGCCGCGGAGGAAGGTCATACGGTGACCTTCTCCCGCGACGGGAAGCACCGTTTCATGTCCAAGGTCATCGAGCGGATCTTCGGCTTCGACCTTGTGCACGCATGGCACAACCGCCGCGCGATCGCGGCGGCCGACGTCGTATGGACCATGACCGAGGGCGAGGCCTTCGCCGTCGCCACGCTCATGAAGTTCGGTCTCGTTCCGCGAAGGCCGATCGTCAGCGCTTCGATCTGGCTGTTCAACCGGTGGGACCTGCTGCCCTGGTGGCGGCACTGGCTGTACCGCTTCCTGGTCGACGAGATCGCCGTGATGGGCGTTCATTCGGCGAAATGCCTGCCCATCGCCGAGCGGGCGTTCCCGAACCTGCGCTGCGAGCTGATGCACTTCGGGATCAACACCGACTACTTCACGATCCGCCCGCCCAAGGCGCCGGACAGCACGGTCTCGCACATCGTGGCGGCGGGTAACGACCGCACCCGCGACTGGGACACGTTGATCCAGGCGTTCGGTTCGGACAAGCGGTTCAAGCTGACGCTCGCCTGCGCCTGGCTGTCCAACAGCCGGACGGCCCGGCACAAGAACGTCACCCTCGTGAAGCCGCAGACGATGGACGAACTGCGCGAGCTCTACGACTCCGCCGACATCATCGCGGTGCCCATGAAGGAGAACGTCTTCTCGGGCATCACCGTCGCCCTGGAAGCCGCGGCCCTGGGAAAGCCGGTGCTGTCCAGCCGGACCGGCGGCGTGCCGACGTATTTCGACGAGGATGAGGTTCTGTACGCCCCGCCCGGCGACCCGCGCGCACTGCGCGAGGCGGTGCTCAATTCCTCGCCGGCGGCGCTGGAGGCCGTCGCGCACCGGGCGCAGGAGCGCCTGCTCAGCGACGACTACTCCACGCGCGGCCTGATGGCGCGGTACAGCCGCATCACCCGCGAGGTGTTCTCGCGGCAGGGCAAGGCCAAGCACTAGGGCGCGATCGGCCGACGCGTAAGCCGGTTCGGCGAAGAGATCGGGCTCAAGATCAAGGCTCTAGCCGCTGCCGGTTCGGGAGGGGTGTGGTACGCGGGGTCATGGACCTCCTGCGTCTCGCCATCGCCTGCCTTGCCTGGCCCCTGGCGCTGGGCTCGTTGCTGGCCGGCGTGCTCGCCCAGGGCGGCCGATGGTCGGCGCGGTTGGACGTGCTCACCCATTTCGCACCCATCTGGCTGGCGGCGGGCCTTCTGGCGCTCGGGCTGGCGCTCGCAGGTCCACGCGCGGGGCGCCCGGCGCTCATGGCGGTCTGCGTGCTCGCGGCGCTCGCCGCCGGGCTGCTGGTCGCACCCGAGCTCCTCAGCCGGGGGCGCGATCCCCGGGCGGCCGCCGACGCGCCTGGACGGCTGAAGATCGTCCAGTTCAACGCCTGGGGCCAGAACGCCGGGGCCGAGGCCGCCGCGGCCTGGATCCTGGCCCAGGACGCCGACCTCGTGGTCCTCCAGGAGCCCGGCCGCGTGAAGCCGAGGCTGGTCGCCGGCGGTTATATTGCCCAGTGCGAGGACTGCGGCGCGGTGATCCTGTCGCGCCGGCCGGCGCTGCGGCGGTACGCCGAGCCGCCATCCGGGGACCTGCCGGGCTTCATCGCCTGGGCGACCTTCGACGATCCCGCCGGCGAGTACACGGTGGTAGCCGCCCATCGCTACTGGCCGGTGCGGCTGGGCCGGTCGAAGGACCAGACCGCCAGGCTGGACGGGGTCATCTCCGCCTTGCCCCGGGCCCGCATGATCGTCGCGGGCGACTTCAACTCCACGCCCTGGTCCTTCGCCCGGCGGCGCGAGGACCGGACCTGGGGCCTCGTGCGGCGCACGCGGGCGCTGTTCACCTGGCCGGCGGCGCGGCGCAGCCACAACCGTCTGCCGGCCCCGTTTCCCTGGCTCCCGATCGACCACGTCTACGCAGGCGAGGGGTGGGCGACCGTGAGCGTCGAGCGGGGACCCGACCTGGGCTCGGACCACTATCCGGTCGTCGTCACCCTGGCGCGCCGCTTGCCGCCCGCCAGATGACAAACATTTCACGTTCCGCCTGCTCCCGTTTGGCGCGGCGCTGCCGTATAGCAGCGGTAGGCGGAATCGCAGGGGGCGTTCCATGGCGACATTGACGGAAATGGTGGCCGCGGTTGTCGTGCAATCGTCCGCCGCCGCGTTCGCGCATCTCGGCGTCACCGTGGACACGCCCAAGGTCGAACAGCCCCGCCCTGCCGTCTCGGCCGCCGACCAGCGCGTCGTCGCGCGCTCGCCGCGCCAGGCGCAGCGGGTCGAGAAGGTCATCCGGGCCAACTGCCCCGAAGGGCAGCGCGCGCCGCTCGTCAGGGCCTGACGCGGCGCGACAATCCGCCGTCCGCACGTCGAATCCGACGTCCGCCTGTTTGCGTCCGCTCGCGCCGAGGGTAATCCTTCGCGCCTGCGACCCACGGCGGTCGGCAAGTGTGCGCTGGCCGCGAAGACGGGAAGGAACGGGCGTCGATGAGGTTCTCCAAGCGGTCGCGACCGATGGACTTCGCGAGCCCGGAGGAAGAGTCTCACACGGCTGAGGCCCCGGAAGCGGCGGCGGCGTTCGCCTTCCGGGCGCACGAGGCCGGGCGCGAGGCCCGCGCGGTCGATGTCGGCGGCGTCCGCGCGTTGGCCCCGGCGGCGGAGCCGCACACCTATGCGGACTTCGACGTGGACGAGAATCCCCCGTCCGGCTGGCCCACTTGGCTGATCGCCGTCGCCGTCGCCCTGCTGTGGGCGCTCGCGCCGATCGCGTTCGCCGTGGGCTACCGCAGCAATGTCGCCCCGCTGCAGAACGATCCGTTCGCGCTGACCGTCTTCGCCCTGCTGGCCGTCGGCCCGGCGATCTTCGTCCTGGGCGCCGCCTACATGATCCGCCAGGGCCAGAAGCTGGCCTGGGAGGCCCGTCGCGCCAAGGCCATGGCCGAGGACATGCTGACGCCCGCCATCGCCGCGGCCGCCCGCGCGGGCGACGTGACCCTGGCCGTACGGGAAGAGATCGGCCGCGCCGCCGCCGCAGCCGAGGAGGCGCGCGAGACCCTGCTCGCCATGCGCGACGCGCTGGCGTTCGAGACCGACAAGCTGACGGGGGCGACCGCCCAGTCCGTGCGCACCGCCCAGGAGCTCGCCGCCACCTTGGGTCGCGAGCGGTCCGAGATGGCGTCCATGGCCCAGACGCTGGACAGCCAGGCGATCCGCGTGACCGACGCGGTGGCCCAGCAGGCGCGGATGATCACCGAGGCCACCACGGTCGCGGAGACCCAGATCCGCGAGGCGGAGGGCGCTCTGCAGGCCCGCGCCGCCGACCTGGCCGCCGCAGCGACCGAGGCCAGCGACGCCGCTCGGGTGGCCGGGGAAGACCTGACACGCCACATCGCCCGCCTGGAGACGGCGGGGCAGGGGGTCGCGGACCAGGTGCGCGCCGTCGAAGGCGGCTTGACCGAACAGCGCGCGGCGCTGGTGGCGCTGAGCCAGACGCTGAAGGGCGACCACGAGGCGTTCGCAGTGAACGCGGACGCCCATGCGGCCGCCCTCGGCGAGTTCATCGACTCCGCCCGCAAGTCGGCCGCCGAGATGAGCGAGCGGGCCCTGACCGGCGGCGAGCAGCTCCGCCGGCTGATGGCCGACGCCACCCTGCAGTTCCGCGACATCGCCGAGACCGCCAAGGCCGAGCGCGAGGAGTTCGGGCAGTCGACCCTGCACGCCCTGGAGGCGGTCTCGTCCGCCGCCGCCGAGCAGCGGGCCCAGCTCGAGGCGCAGACCCGGGCCGCCATCGACGCCCTGGCCAGGGCCGCGGAGGAGACCCGCGCCGCCGCCGCCCGTCACGCGACCACGGCGCGCGAGCAGGTCGATCAGCTTTCCGAGGCCGCATTCAGCGCCGGTCAGAAGGCCAACCAGGTGTTCGAAGCCCGGCTGGAAGAGGCCAGGGCGCTGGTCGAACAGTCGTCCAAGATGGTGGAGGAGGCCGGGCAGGCCACCGCCCGCAAGCTCGAGGACGGCGCCAAGGCCGCCCGGTCCACGCTGGACGAGCTGGCGGCCATGATGGCCGAGCTGGAGCAGCGCGCCGCCAAGCTGCCGGCCGCCGCCGCCGGCCAGGCCGACCGCGTGCGCGCCGCCGTCGCCGACGGGATGGACGAGCTGATGGCCCAGGCCCGCCGCACGGCGGAGGAGGCCCAGGCGATCGACGCCGCGTTCCAGGATCGGGTCCGGCGGAACTTCGAGATGCTGTCGGAGGCGGTGAAGTTGATGGGGGTCGCCGCCGTGGCCTCGCCAGCCGCGCCGGCTCCGGCCGCGCCTGCGCCCGCCGCGCCCCCGGCCCGCAAGGCCAAGGCCGCTCCGGCGCCGCTGGTCGAGGAGGAGGAACCGGAGACGTTGGAGTTGGCCACGCCGGTCGAGCCTCCCGGGGCGCTTGCCGACCGCATCGGGCTGCGCAGCCGCATCCGCCTGACGCCCACCGCCACCGACCGCGAATTCTCGGCCGTGTTCGAGGCCGCCGGCGGCCCGCCTGCGCCGGCCGCGCCGCCGCCTCCCGCCGGCGAGGAGGACGAGGACGGGGGCGAGACCTGGACCTGGAAGGATTTGCTCGCCTCGCTGGACGGGGCCGACGGCGACGGGGAGCGCCTGGAGGACTCGCTGGCCGCCGAGCTCGGCAAGATGGGGGTGGACCCGTCGCGCCTGCTGCCGACCGCACGGATCGAGGAGGTGGCCGCCGCGCTGCAGACCGGCGACCGGGACGGGGCTCGGGAAGTGGTGCGCAAGCTGGCGCCCGCCGCGACCCGCCGCATCGCCCGGCGGCTCTTCACCGACGACGAGGTCAAGCGTCGGACCGAGATCTACGTGCGCCGTTACAAGACCTTGATCGACGACGCGGTCGAGCGCGATCCCGCCGGCCTGATGCTCAGCGGCATGCTGAGCGCCGAGGGCGGTCGGGTCTTCCTGCTGCTCGACGCCGCCGCAGGCGACATGATCTAGCCGGAACCCGACCCCGGTCAGCGAGCGTTCAGACGCCATGGACGACCACCGCGACCGTGCGCACAAGGCCTGGCGGCGGGCCGAACGCGTCAAGCAGCTCTCCGACCGCGTCGTGGGCTTCGGCCCATGGGGCCTGGGCGTCGATGGCGTGCTGGCCTGGGTTCCCGTGGCGGGGACGGTCTATTCCGTGGGCGCCGCGGCGCTGCTGCTGAGCGAGGCGGTGCAGGCCGGCGCCTCGCGCTCGACCCTGCTCCGGATGGCCGCGTACCTCGGCCTCGACAGTGTCGCCTCGGGCGTGCCGCTGGTCGGTTGGGCGATCGACACCCTCTTCACCGGCCACGCGTTCGCCGCGGGCGCATTGCAGAAGGATATCGAGCGGCGTCATGGCCGGCCTCTGGAGACGGCTGCGGCCAAGCTCGATCCTGCCGTGGTGACGGGCCGTTAGGGTCTGGCGAACAACAATCAGCCAGCTTGAACCGGCGGCCTTTCATAGTATGGGAGGCCGTCTTTTGCATCGCCGGGGGCGCACTTGAAGATCGTGATCACGGGCGGGGCGGGCTTCATCGGCTCCGCGGTCGTCCGACGAGCCATCGCGGACGGGCATCAGGTCGTGAACCTGGATGCGCTGACCTATTCGGCGAACCTCGAGAACGTCGAGAGCGTCGCCCAGAACCCGAACTACGCCTTCGAGCACGTCGACATCTGCGACCGTGCCGCCGTCGAGGCGGTGTTCGAGACGCACCAGCCCGACGCGGTGATGCACCTGGCCGCCGAGAGCCACAACGACCGCGCTATCGAGGGCCCGCTGGACTTCGTGAAGTCCAACATCATGGGCACGGCGATCCTGCTCGAAGTGGCGCGCGCCTACTGGAACAAGCTGGACGACGCCCGGAAGGCGGCCTTCCGCTTCCACCACGTCTCCACCGACGAGGTGTTCGGCGCGCTGGGCGAGGACGGCGACTTCACGGAAGAGACGCCCTACGACCCGCGCTCGCCCTATTCGGCGTCCAAGGCCTCGTCCGACCACCTGGTGCGCGCCTGGGGCCACACCTACGGCTTCCCGGTGGTGATCACCAACTGCTCGAACAACTACGGGCCGAACCAATTCCCCGAGAAGCTGATCCCGACGGTGATCACCCGGGCGCTGGAAGGCAAAACGATCCCGATCTACGGCGACGGCCGCCAGGTGCGCGACTGGCTGCACGTGGACGACCACGCCGAGGCGCTGCTGCTGGTTCTGCACAAGGGCCTGCTGGGCGAGACCTACTGCATCGGCGGCGACGCCACGAAGCGGAACCTCGAGGTCGTGAAGATCATCTGCGAGCACCTCGACAAGATGGCGCCCGCCAACACCAGCCACGCCGACAAGATCACCTTCGTCACGGATCGGCCGGGGCACGACTTCCGGTATTCCATCGACTCGACGAAACTGGAACGCGAGCTGGGCTGGAAGGCCCGCATGCCGCTGGGCGAGGGTCTGGAAGACACCGTCCGCTGGTACGTCGACAACTACGGCTGGGTGGAGCGCATCCGTGAGCGCGGCTTCCATTCCGACCGCCTGGGGCTGGTGAAAAAGGCATGAGACGCGGGATCGTCCTGGCTGGCGGCGCCGGCACCCGGCTGCACCCGCTGACCATCGCGGTCAGCAAGCAACTGCTGCCGGTCTACGACAAGCCGATGATCTACTACCCGCTGTCGGTCCTGTTCCTGGCCGGCATCCGCGAGATCCTGATCATCACGACGGAAGAGGACCAGCCGGGCTTCAAGCGCCTGCTGGGAGACGGCTCGCGGTTCGGCGTGAAGTTCGAATACGTGATCCAGCCCACGCCGGGCGGCCTGGCCGAGGCCTATCTGCTGGGCGAGGAGTTCGTGGGCGGCAAGCCCTCGACCCTGATCCTCGGCGACAACATCTTCTTCGGCCAGAGCTTCGTGAAGATGCTGAAGAACGCCGACGCCCGTAAGGACGGCGCCACGGTCTTCGGTTATCCGGTGCACGATCCCGAGCGGTACGGCGTGGTTGAGCTGTCGCCCGAAAACAAGGCGCTCTCGATCGAGGAGAAGCCCGAGAAGCCCAAGTCGAACTATGCCGTGACCGGCCTCTACTTCTACGACGGCCGCGCCAGCGAGATGGCCAAGACGCTGACGCGCTCGGCGCGCGGCGAGCTCGAAATCACCGCGCTGAACGATCTCTACCTTCAGGCCGGCGAGTTGCACGTCGAGCTGCTGGGCCGTGGTTTCGCCTGGGAGGACGCCGGCACGCACGACAGCCTGATCCAGGCGGGCGAGCTGATCCGCACCTACG
>NZ_JANINU010000305.1 GCF_024508875.1 Phenylobacterium sp. | reverse complement strand
GCGCGGCCTCGACGGCGGAGAGCTCCAGCTCCTCCAGCCGATCCAGCTTGCGCTGGCGGGCCTCGATCCTGTCCGCATTGTGCGACATGAACAAAAGAAGAACATGAAGTGATGCGGGGAGTCAAAGTTGTTCTTCATCCACCCCCCTCCGCTCGTCATGGCCGGGCTCGACCCGGCCATCCAAGCGGCGTGTCCGGAGGAGGTGCGGACCAGGCCGGCGCCCTGGAATGGATCCCCGGGTCAAGCCCGGGGATGACGAGCGGAGAGGGAGGGGGACGCCGGAGAAGGCCGTCCGCTAGCCGCGGGTTTCCGAGGCGCGGCGGCCGCCGGGGCGGATGTCGCCTTGTTGGACCTGGCGGAGGCGGGCGACGTAGATGGGGGCGGTGGCGAGGGCGACGCCGAGGACGTCGGCGGTGACCTTGATCGGGGAAATCAGGTTTCCGGCGATGCAGGGGGCGAGCTCGCTGAGCAGGACGACCCAGGCGGCGACCAGCGGAATGTCCCCGCGGCGGACGTAGGGCATCAGCGCGTAGGCCGCGGTCGTGCCGGCGTAGAAGACGAGGACGCGCACCAGGAACGGCTCGGCGACGGGCCTGAGCGACAGGGCCAGCATCACGCCGCCGATGACGGCGCCGACGGGGGCGTACAGGCTACGCGGCAGGCCCGCGGGCGGGGCCAGGGGGAGCGATCGTCCGAACATCACGGGGATACAGCGTAAACGGAGCCTGTCACTTCAGGCTTAATCTTCGTGGTTACGCGGGTCTGAGCGACTTCGCGCAATGCGTGTAGCGACTTGAAAGACACGTTCTCGGCGGAGGGCTTGCGCGAAGGCCGCCGACGCGCTTTCACGGCGGGCGATGGACAAGCTCTTCTTCGACCTTCGGCCGACGCACAACCCGCACCGCTGGTACCTGCCGGTGGACCCGTCGATTTGCGTCGGGCCGCCGGGAAACCTGTTCATGTTCGGCGGGGTGGGGATGGCCTCGGCGGTGGCGGCGCTGGAGCGCACGACCGGGCGGCCGCTGATCTGGGCGACGGCGCAGTACCTGGGCTTCGCCCGACCGGGGTCGATCGTCGACATCGACGTCTGGACGCCGGTGCAGGGCAAGTACAACACCCAGGCCAACACCAAGGGCCATGTGGACGACAAGGAGATCATCTCGGTCAGCGCCGCCCTGGGCAGTCGGCCGAGCGAGATCTCGGCCCAGTGGTCGGAGGCGCCCGTCGTGCCGCCGCCGGAGGACTGCGAGCCCAGCAACCACTGGCGGGCGGCGACCGAGGGCCTGCACAGCCGCATGGAGGTGCGGATCGCCAAGGGCCGGTCGGGGACGGACCGGATCGGCAACCCCGAGCCGGACGGCCGCACCCTGCTGTGGGCGCGGCCGCGCGACCCGTTCGCCATCGACGCCAGCATGCTGGCGGTGATGGCCGACTTCGTGCCGCAGGGGATCGGCAACGCGCTGGGCAAGAACGCCGGCGGCAACAGCCTGGACAACACCCTGCGCATCCGGCGCGTCGTGCCGACCGACTGGGTGCTGTGCGACATCCGGATCAGCGGGGTGCATGGCGGCTTCGGCCACGGAGCGATGCACCTCTACGCACAGGATGGGGAACTGATGGCCACGGCCAGCCAGTCGCTGATCGTGCGCGTGCGCGAAAGCGCCGAGGACCGGTAGGGCGGCGGGCGCGCCCCCTCATCCGCCACCCTGCGGGCGACACCTTCTCCCGGAAGGGCAGAAGGAACGGGACAGCATGACAAAGCTGTAACCAGCGCGGTGCGTTACGTCCGGTGTAAGGAAGGCCGACACGTCGCGCCGGCCGCAGAGCCGCGCGCTAGGGAGCGTTTTCCAAGATGACCATCCGCCTGTCCTGGCTCGCCGCCGCCTCGTCCGCGGCCCTGCTGTCCGCCTGCGCGACGACGGCCCCGCCGCCCGCGCCGCCGCCGGTCGCCGAGGCCCCGCCCGCAC
>NZ_JANINU010000304.1 GCF_024508875.1 Phenylobacterium sp. | reverse complement strand
CCAGCACCAGCTTCTCCCACAGCGCGCGGGAATCGTATTCCGGCACGCCCCATTCGGTGTCGTGATAGGCCTCGTACAGCGGGTCGCCGGCCATGCCGCGCCATTCGCAACGAGTCAGAGTCTGGCTCATGCGCGCACTCTCAGCGCAGCGCGGGGCGGGAAACAAGAGGCGAACTTTCGATGGCGTTCGAAGGCTTCCAGTTGTCGCAGGTTACGGTTCCGGATTCCGCCGGCGAGGTTTCCCTCCGCGTCCGCCGCGGCGGGTCCGGCCCGCCGGTCCTGCTGCTGCACGGCTATCCCGAGACCCACATGATGTGGGCCCAGGTCGCCGAGGGGCTGGCCCGGGATTTCACCGTCGTGTGCTTCGACCTGCGCGGCTATGGCGGCTCGACCAAGCCGCCGTCCAGCGACGACCACGAGACCTCGTCCAAGCGCGCCATGGCGCGCGACGCCATCCACCTGATGCGCCACTTCGGGTTCGAGGCGTTCGACGTCGCCGGGCACGACCGCGGCGGCCGGGTCGCCTACCGCCTGGCGCTGGACCACCCGCAGGCCGTCCGCCGCCTCTCCATCCTCGACATCATCCCGACCGGCGAGGTCTGGGCCCGCGCCGACCGCCGCTTCGCCATGGGCTACTGGCACTGGCCGTTCCTGGCCCAGCGCCACCCCCTGCCCGAGACGCTGATCGGCGCCGACCCGGAAGCGTTCTTCTTCAAGCTGCAGTATCCGGGCGCCAAGACGATGTTCGAAGGCGAGGCCTACACCGACTACGTGGCCGCCGTCCGCGAGCCCGCCGTCGTCCACGCCATGTGCGAATGCTATCGCGCCGGCGCCGGCTACGACCGCCGGCTGGACGACGAAGACAAGGCCGCGGGCCGCAAGATCGCCTGCCCCGTCCAGGTCCTCTGGGGCGGCAAGGGCGCCCTCGCCGCCTGGTACGACACACTCGCCATCTGGGGCGAATGGGCCGACGACGTCCGCGGCCGGTCCCTCGACTGCGGCCACTTCATCCCCGAGGAAAGGCCCGCTGAGACGCTGGATCTGCTGAGGGGGTTCTTCTTCGAACTCTAACCCCTCAAACCGCCGTCATCCCGGACGGCCGGAGGCAGATCCCGGATGACCGCCTATTTCAAGTCGCTTCTTCGCTTACGCCCACCGCCTCCGCCATCCACCCCGGAACCTCGACCCTCGCCGGCCTGCCGCTCACCGTCAGCGCCGCGCCCAGCGCCCGGTCCAGACGCAGCAGGGCGAAGGCCCGCCCCTCGCCGCCCGACAGCACCTCGCCGGCCCGCAGCTCGCCCGCCAGCACCTCGGTTCCCGGCGCCGGCGCCGGCCCCTCGAACACGATCGGCAGCATGCGGTTCTTGATCGTCCCGCGCCGCTTCATCCGCGACGTCGTCTCCTGGCCGACGAAGCACCCCTTCTTGAAGTCGATGCCGTTCATCAGGTCGAAATTGGCCTCGATGGGATAGGTCTTGTCCGTCCCCCAGTCTCTCGGCCCCGGCACGCCCAGCCGCAGCTTCTGCGCCTCGCGCTCGACTTCGGTCGCGAGGGCCACGCCGTCCGGCGCCGAGACGCCATAGCCGCGCCAGCCCAGCGCCGGCAGCCGCGGGTCGCGCACCCAGCCAGCGCCGGGCGCGGCGATCTCGCCGTCACCGTAGGCGATGCTCACCGGCGTCTCGTCCGCGGCGATCTCCACCTTGGCCCGCAGCCGATAGATCGTCAGCCGCTGGATCAGCGCCGCCCGATGCTCGGCCTCCACGTCCAGCCACGCCGACCCATCCGGCCTCGACACCACGAACAGGTCGTAGAGCAGGCGCCCCTGCGGCGTCAGCAGCGCCCCGAACCGCGCCTCGCCCTCGGCCAGGGTCTCGACGTCCTGGGTGATGAGCCCCTGCAGGAAACTCCTCCAGTCCGGACCGCCCAGGGCGATGAGCGAGCGGCTTGGCAAGTGCGCGAAGGTCACGGTCGACG
>NZ_JANINU010000303.1 GCF_024508875.1 Phenylobacterium sp. | reverse complement strand
GCAGGGCCTCCTTCACCTCGTCGAGCTTGAACGGCTTGATGATGGCTTCGATCTTCTTCATGCGCTCGACTTGCTACTCGCGACGGCTGACGCCCCAACGGTTGGCGCGAACCAGCACGTGGTGACGGGAGGCGACAAGCGCGCTTCGGTTGCTTGCCGCTGCGGCGGGGTGGGAAACTAGACGGACGCCTAGAAAATAGGCGCCATGAGGTCAGAAAGCGATCACGTCGGAAATCGGCCCGAGCGGCTCGTTTCCGCGCTCGGATCGTCGCGAAACGCGTTTGAAGGACGAGGGAAGAATGGACGAACGCACCCCGGTGCTCATCGGAGCGGGCCAATTCACTTACCGGGGCGATCCGGCTTCCTCGCCGGCGCCGTCTTCTCTGCTGAAGATTGCGGCGGAACGCGCGGCGGCCGACGCGGGTATCGGAGCTGCCGGCCTCGCCGGGATCGACAGCCTGGCGGTCGTGGGCTTCACGATCGACGCGCCCGGCTCGAAGCGGGGAATGATCCCGCACGCCATCAACCCGCCGGCCACGTTGTCGAAGATGATCGGCGCCGACCCGCGCTGGGCGGTCTATTCCGAGATGGGCGGGAACACCCCGCAATACCTGGTCAACATGCTGGCCGAGCGGATCGCGCGCGGCGAGGCCGACCTGGCCCTGACCGTCGGCTGCGAATTCCTGGGGTCGGCCACGAAGCGTGCGACCAAGGGCCTGGGCTTCGACGACTGGGTCGCGGTGGAGGACGAGACGCTGGATCCGCCGAAGCGGGTCGGCGACCCGCGCGCCGGCAGCACGGCCTACGAGATTCGTCACGGTCTCAGCCGACCCATCAACATCTACCCGATCTTCGAAAACGCGCTCCGCGCCCGCGACAAGCGCTCGATCCCCGATCACCAGGCGCGTATGGGCAAGCTGTTCGCCGGCTTCAGCGCCGTGGCCGAGGGCAATCCGGAGGCGTGGTTCCCGACCCGGCGCAGCGCCGACGAACTGGTCGCGGTCTCGGAGAAGAACCGGATGATCGGCTTCCCGTATCCGAAGCTGCTCAACGCGATCATGGACGTGGACCAATCGGCCGGCGTGCTGATCGCCAGCGTCAAGAAGGCGCGCGAGCTGGGCGTGCCCGAGGACAGATGGGTCTACCTCCACGGCTGCGCGGACGCGTCGGACCTCTGGTACCCGCTGGACCGCCAGGACTTCCATTCCAGCCCGGCGATGCGCCTGACCGGCAAGCGCGCGTTCGAGATGGCTGGGATCGGCCTGTCCGACATCGACGTGATCGACCTCTACTCGTGCTTCCCGGTGGCCGTGGAGATCGGGGCGGAAGAACTGGGCCTGTCGCTGGACGACCCGCGCGGCCTGACGGTCACCGGCGGGCTGCCCTACGCGGGTGGGCCCGGAAACAACTACGTCATGCACTCCATCGCGGTGATGATGGACCGGCTGCGGGCCAAGCCGGGGGCCTATGGCCTTGTCACGGGCAACGGCTGGTATCTGACCAAGCAGTCGACGGGCATCTATTCGACGAAGGCGCCGGACAAGCCGTTCGAGCGCCAGGACCCGGCCGTGCTTCAGCGCGAGATCGACGCGCTGCCGCATCCCGAGGTGATCGAGGCGCCGAAAGGGCGGGGCGTGGTCGAGACCTATACCGTGATCCACAAGCGCGAGGGACCCTTCCTGGGGATCGTCGTGGGCCGCGACGAGAACGGCCGCAGATTCGCCGCCAACACGCCGAACGATCCGCGGACCCTTGCCAGTCTCGAGGCGAGCGAGCAGATCGGGCGGACGGGTACGGTCACCCAGCAGGGGGACCTCAACATCTTCACACCGGACTGATCCACGATGGCGCGTCTCTACCTGATCCGGCACGGCCGGCCGTCTTCCACCTGGGGCGGCCACGACGACGATCCGGGACTGGACGAGACGGGCCTGGAACAGGCGAGGGCGGCCCGCGACTGGCTGCTTTCGCGGCCGGATGGCGAGCGTCCCACCCTGGTGGTCAGCTCGCCCCTCCGCCGCTGCCGCGAGACCGCCATGCCCACGGCCGAAGCCCTGGGGATCGAGCCCGAGATCGACCCGGTGGTGGGTGAGATTCCGACCCCGAAGGCGCTGACCGGCGAGGAGCGGCCCGCGTGGCTGCGCAATGCCTTCCAGGGCACGTGGCAGGCGATCCAGGGCGACATGGACTACGACGCCTGGCGCGGCGAGATCGTGGGCTCGCTGGCTCGCCGTGGGCACACGGCCGTCTTCTCTCACTACGTGGCGATCAACGCGGCGGTCTCGCGGCTGCTCGGGGTCGACCAGGTGCTGGCGTTCCGCCCCGACCATGCCTCGATCACCGTTCTGGAAACAGACGGCCAGTCGGTTCGCCTGATCGAAAAGGGCGCCGAGGCGGTCACGGGGGTCCTTTGACCGCCCGCCCCATCCTGACTGTCGCCGAAATGTCGGCAGCCGACCGCGCCGCGATCGCCGCGGGCACGCCCGGCGAGGTGCTGATGGAGCGCGCGGGCCAGGCGGTGGCGGATGCGATCGTCCAGCGCTTCCGGCCGCAGCCGACGCTGGTGCTGTGCGGCCCCGGGAACAACGGCGGCGACGGCTATGTGGTCGCCCGGCTGCTGAAGACGCGGGGCTGGCCGGTCGAGGTGCGGGCGCTGGCTCCTCCGACCACCGCCGACGCCCAGGCCATGGCCGGACGCTGGGACGGAGTGACGCGCCCGCTGGAGGGAGCTCTGGACGCCGGGCTGCTGGTCGATGCGCTGTTCGGCGCCGGTCTTTCGAAGCCGCTGGGCGGCGAGGCCGCGCGCGCCGCCCAGATCATGGCCTCCCGGCCCGAGACCGTCGTGGCGATCGACACGCCCAGCGGGTTGCCGGGCGATACGGGTCAGCCGCTGGGGCCGGTGGTCTGCGCCGTCCTCACCGTGACGTTCCATGCTCGCAAGCCGGCGCACGTGCTGGAGCCTGGCCGTCACCTGTGCGGAGAGGTGCTGGTGGCCGACATCGGCCTCGGCGCCACGCCCGCGAAACTGACGGAGAACGGCCCCGACCTCTGGCTCCGAGACTTTCCCTGGCCGTCGGCGGCGTCGCACAAGCATGCGCGCGGCCGGCTTATCGTAATCAGCGGCGAGGCCTGGAGCACCGGGGCGGCGCGGCTGGCGGCGCGGGCAGGGCTGCGGATCGGTGCGGGCCTGGTGACGATCTATGCCGGACAGGACGCCCTGGCGCCCAACGCCGCGCATCTGGAAGCGGTGATGCTGAAGCCCTTCGACACCGACGCCGAGCTCGAACAGGCGGCCGACGCGGCAGACGCGGCGATCATCGGTCCTGCGGCCGGGGTGACTGAAACGACGCTGCTGAACGTGCTGGCGCTAGCGCGCACGGGCGCGGCGCTCGTGATCGACGCCGACGCCATCACGGTCTTCCGGGACGATCCGGAGGAGCTGTTCTCGGTCCTGGACCGCGACGACGTGCTGACGCCTCATCCGGGCGAGTTCGAGCGGCTATTCCCCGGGCTGCTGAAGGGCTCGCCCGAGCGGATCACGGCCGCGCGCCGGGCTGCGGAGAAGGCCGGGGCGGTGGTTTTGCTGAAGGGGCCCGACACCGTTGTCGCCTCGCCGGACGGCCGCACTGCGGTGAACGTCAATGGCTCGCCCTGGCTGGCCACGGCGGGTTCGGGCGATGTGCTGGCCGGCTTCATCGGCGGGCTGGTCTCGCAGGGCATGGACAGCTTCCAGGCCGCCTGCGCCGCGGCATGGATCCATGCCGAGGCGGCCGAACTGCACGGCCCCGGCCTGATCTCCGAGGACCTGCCCGGTCTCGCGCCCGCGGTCCTGCGGCGGCTCTACGACGAGCGGTAAGGCTTAGCCGAACAGCTCGGCGCGAACGCCGCGGGCCATCTGCTGCAGCAGCTCGGCGGCCAGGGTGTCGAGCTCGGAGCCTTCCCGGTAGTCTCCGCCGGCGGCCAGGCGCGCGCGGCCGTCGGCCAGCAGCTTCGCCGCCGCCGCCTCGGTGAGCGGGGTTTCGGGGTCATAGACCGCCACCGGGTGGCCGCCGTGGTCGGTCATCACCCGCATGACCGGGATGTCGGTGAGGCCATCGCCGAAGAAGGCGATGCGGTCGAACGGTACGGCGCGGTCGCGTTCGGCCTGGACGGCGTTGATGCCGTCGTTGTCCCATTCGTCCAGCGTCCACTTGTTGATGCGGAACAGGTACTGGGTCTTGCCCGTGTAGTTGATGGCCAGGGCCGCGCCGACGGCATCGTCGTTGGCGTCGAACATGAAGGCCGAGGCGTAGATGCGGTCGAATTCGTGCGCGATCGGCGTGCCTTCTATCAACTCACGGTTGCCGGATGAGATGATGAAGTGGCGCAGGTCGAGGCCGAGGGCGTCGGCGCGGGCGTTCTGGCGGGCGAACCAGGCCTGGACGCCCGGGAACAGGCGCAGGCCGGCGCCCCGGGCCCGCCAGCTCTCGCGGCTCAGCTCGACGCCCTTCTCGCGGGCCTTCTCCAGCATCAGGTGCATGTAGGCCAGGATGCCGTCGCCGCGCTGGGCTTCGGCCAGGCGCCGGGTCTCGGCCCAGAACTCGGCATGCGCCATCCCAAGTTCGTCGGGGATGAAGGCATGCTCCTGCATGTTTCCCGGGGCGAGGGTTCCGTCGAAATCGTAGGCGAAGACGGCGAGGGGGCGGCTCATGTCCGCTTCACTACCTTGCCCTGATGCGGCTGGGAACGACCCGGGCGAGGGTCGCCCCGGCCCCGCGACGGGAGGCGGGGGCCGGGGCGTACGGCGGCGGTTGTCGGGGAACAGGTCCGCCACCGCGTCTCGGTGTCCCGCAAGTGGTGGGAATGCGTGGACGCAGGAGTTACGGGAGCTTGGCTGCGGCGGATGCAGCGGATGCATCCAGCAGTAGAATTTTTTTACGACGATGTGCGGCCGCGCTCGCGCAGCGTGTCCAGGGCCAGGGCGACGCCGGCGATCAGCAGCGGCAGGAGGAAGAAAAACAGCCTGTAGCCGAGGAAGGCGGCCGCCAGCGGCGCCGGCGAAAGGCCTTTCAGCAGCGTCGAGACCGAGCCTTCGAACACCCCGACCCCGCCTGGCACGTGGCTGATCAGGCCGACGACGACGGAAGGGGCGTAGGCGCCCACGAACGTGAGGTAGCCGATGGAGCCTTCCGGCAGCAGGACCCAGATGATCGCGGCGGCCACGGCGTTGTCGACCGCTCCGATCGAGAGCTGGGCCAGGGCGACGCGCACCGACGGCAGCCGCACGCTGTGCCCGAAGCCGGTGAGCGGTCGGCGGAGCGTGGCGCAGAGCATGACATACGCGCCAACCGCCGCGAGCAGCACCGCGCCCAGGCCGTCGGCGACCGGATTGGCGATCCGGCTGACCGCGGCGATGTCGTGGCTGCCGGCGAAGAGGAGGGCGAGGCCGGCGAGGGTCGAGAGCCCCACCGCGAAGGAAAAGCCGTGGAAAAGTGTCGTGGCCGCCACCTGCCGCAGGCTGATCCCGTGCTTGGCGTAGTAGCGGGCGCGCACGGCGCCCGACACGATGAGGTTGGCGCCCAGGGTGTGGGCGATGGCGCTGGCGACGAACGAGCCGGCGAGGGCAGAGGTGACGGCGATGCGCGCCCCGGCCCAGCGCAGGCCCAGCCACTCGATTGTGCCCATCAGCAGGAAGCTGGTGGCCGAGAGGCCGACGGCCAGGCAGACCGAGCCCCAGCCCCAGGCGGCCACAGCGTCGCCCAGTTCGGCCAGGCTGATCTCGTGGAACTCGCGCCAGAGGATGTAGGCGGCCGCGCCGAGCAGAATGAAGGCGATCAGGTGCCAGCCCAGGTTCCGCAGCATCGGAAAGAACCGCGAGCCCTGCGTCTCGGGCAGAACGGCGGCCAGTTCCTCCTCCACGTCTTCGGGAAGGGGTTGAGGCCGCGCGTCTGGGTCCTGGGTCGGCACGGGGCGGAGAACTTCCCTGAGTCTGTGACGCGCGCATGGTCGCGGGACGGAACCTAAGCGCAAGGCGCAGGTTTTTCCCGCACCTTCACGACCGATTTAAGGAGGCGCCCCATGCGGCGGGAAGATTGGCGGGAGCTCGAACGCGAACGGCTGCAGCGCCTGCGCGAACGCGACCGCGATGACTATGGCCAGGCCGACTACTCTGACCTGTACGGCTACGATCCGCGCACGCGGTCTGGCTACCGCGCCTACGACGACGGCCGCAGATTCGATGACGGTCGCAGGTTGGATGAAGCGCGCGCCTACGATGACGGCCGCCCTCTACCCCGCCGATCATGGGAAGAGCCCTCTCGTCGGGCGCGGGGCGACGGGCCGTCCGACCGTGTGCTGTGGGCGGTGATCATGGAGCGGCTGGACGACGAACGGCGGCTGGACCTGCGGGAGGTCGAAGTCGACGTCCACGATGGCGAGGTGACCCTCAACGGAACGGTGAAGCACAAGAGCGACAAGCGACGGATCGAGGACATCGCCGACATCGAAGGCGTGCGGAATGTGCAGAACAACTTGAGGGTCCGGGAGCACAGTCGGCGCTGGACGTTCCTCTGAACAGCGGCCGCCGGGAACCCCAGGCGCCGCCTGGGTCGTTCTAGCGGCATGAGCAAGCCCCTCGTCGTCTCCATTCCCCATGAACTGGGCCGCGCCGAAGCGCGACGGCGGATCGACGAGGGGCTGGTCCGCCTGACATCGCAGATCGGCGCGGTGGGCGAGATCCAGCAAAGCTGGGAGGGGGACCTCCTGCGTTTCTCGCTCCAGGCCATCGGCCAGACCGTAAGCGGCACGATCGACGTGCGGGACAGCGAGGCGCGGCTGGAAGTCCATCTCCCCGGGATATTCGCGATGATCGCCGGGAAGGTGAAGAGCCGGCTCAGGGATGAAGGTCAGATCCTACTGGGCGGCCCGAAGCGGTCGTGAGCGCTACGGCCAAGGCAACCCGAGAGCCCGCCGGACGTTTCTTCGGGGACACTTCCGAGGAAACCCGAATGCCCCACAGACAGACCGAAGACCAGGCCAAGCGCGCCTTCACCCACGGTTCCGGCCAGGCTGCGGCCGACATGGCGTCCGACCCCAAGAAGGCCATCGAGGAGCATCGCCATATCGAGGCGCCCAGCAGCCGCCCGGTCGAACCGCTGAAGGAGGGCGAGAAGCCCGACCACATGGCCGAACGCGAGGCGCAGGCGGAAGATCGTCAGGAAGCCCTGCTCGACGAAGCCATCGAGGAGACATTCCCGAGCTCGGACCCGATCAGCCCGAAGCACATCACCTGACCCGCCGCGAGGCGTTCCCTACCTGAGGAGCGCCTCGTAGGCCTCCTGGGCCTCGATCCATTCCTGCTCGGCGGTCTCGAGCGCGGCCTGCGCCGTCTGACGCTTGCGGCCCAACTCTGCCGCCTTGGCCGAATCGGCGAAGGTGGCTGGATCGCCCAGCGCCCTGTCGATGATAGCCACCAGCTCGGTCGCCTTCGCGAGCGCCTGTTCGGCGGCTTCGGCGCGACGCCGGGCCGTGCCGGTGGGGACCTTGGCCTTGGGCGGCGGCGGCGGAGGCGCTGGAGCGGCCACCGGCTCGGCCTTGATCTGCGTCGGCGCGCGGGCGGCAACGCGAGCGCGCTCGAGGACGAACGCCGCGTAGTCCTCCATGTCGCCGTCGAAAGGCTCGATGCCCCCGTCCGCGGCGAGCCAGAGGCGGTCGGCCACCAGCTCCATCAGGGAGCGGTCGTGGGTGATCAGGATCACCGCGCCTTCATACTCGTTCAGCGCGTCCAGCAGGGCGCGGCGGCTGTCGATGTCGAGGTGGTTCGTCGGTTCGTCGAGGATCAGGAGGTGCGGCGCCTCCATCGCCACCATGTTGAGCAGCAGGCGCGCGCGCTCGCCACCCGACAGGTTGGCGACCGTCGTCTCCACCTTTTCGAAGCCGATGCCGAACTGGGCCAGGCGCGAGCGGCGCGAGGCCTCCGTGGCCTCGGGCATCAGGCGGCGGATGATCTCCAGCGGCGTGTCCGTGGGGTCCATCGCCTCGATCTGGTGCTGGTGGAACCAGCCCACCTTCATCCGCGCGCTGCGATGGAACGTGCCGCTCTCGATCTCGAGGGCGTCGGCCACCAGCTTTGCGAAGGTCGACTTGCCGGCGCCGTTGACGCCCAGCAGGCCGATGCGGTCGTCGATGTCGAGGCGCAGGTTGAGCCGCTTCAGGATCGGCGGCCCGCCATAGCCGACCGAGGCGTTCTCCAGCCGCAGCAGCGGCGGGGCCAGCGGCCGCTCGGGGGAGGGCAGGACGAACGGGGTCACGCGCTCCTCAATGACGGCGGCCACGGGGGGCAGCTTGGCGATCATCTTGAGGCGCGACTGCGCCTGGGTGGCCTTGGACGCCTTGGCGCGGAAGCGGTCGACGAACGACTGCAGGTGGGCGCGGCGGGCCTCGATCTTGGCGCGGGAGGCCTCCTGCAGCCGCAGCTTCTCGGTGAGCTGGCGCTCGAAGTCGTCATAGCCGCCCGGATACAGCTCCAGCTTGCCGTCCTTCAGGTGGAGGATGTGGTCCACCGAGTTGTTGAGCAGCTCGCGGTCGTGGCTGATGACGATGGCGCTGTTGGGATACTTCTTGAGGCGCGCCTCCAGCCAGAGGGCGCCTTCCAGGTCGAGATAGTTGGTCGGCTCGTCCAGCAGCAGCAGGTCGGGTTCGGCGAAGAGGCTGGCGGCCAGCGCCACGCGCATGCGCCAGCCGCCCGAGAACTCGGACATCGGCCGCGTAAGGTCGGCCTGGCTGAAGCCCAGGCCCGCCAGGATTTCGGCGGCGCGGGAGGGGGCGCGGTCGGCGTCGATTTCGATCAGGCGGGCATAGATGTCGCCCATCTCCTCGGGATCGGCGGTCTCCAGGCGGGTCAACAGGTCGTGCCGCTCGACGTCGGCTTCCAGTACGGTATCGATCAGGGTGACCGGCGTGGCGGGATGCTCCTGGTCCACCGAGCCGATCCGCGCGGCTTTGGGCAGGCCGATCTCGCCGGAGCCGTGGGCGAGATGGCCCAGGATCACCTTGAACAGGGTCGACTTGCCCACGCCGTTGCGGCCCACGAGGCCGACCTTGGCGTCCTTGGGAAGCGTGACCGAGGCATGGTCGAAGAAGCGGCGTCCCCAGGCGTCGAGGACAAGGTCGTTGATCTGCAGCATGGGGAACCGTGGGCGGGGCCCTAGCAGAAGAGTCACGCGACGTCATCGTCGCAGCAGCTTGCTTCGCAGTGCGGGATGACGATATAGACCGCGCCACCCCGCGGAAACGCTCCGCGACCCCCCTCATTTCCATAGAGCCCCAGCGGAGCCCATGACCGAACGCACCTTCTCGATCATCAAGCCGGACGCCACGCGTCGGAACCTGACCGGCAAGGTCAATGCGGTGATCGAGGACGCAGGCCTGCGCATCGTGGCCCAGCGCCGCATCAAGATGACCGACGCCCAGGCCAAGAAGTTCTACGAAGTCCACGCCGAGCGCCCGTTCTACGGGGAGCTGGTCGAGTTCATGACCTCGGCCCCGGTCGTGGTGCAGGTCCTCGAAGGCGAGAACGCCGTAGCCCGCTATCGCGAAGTGATGGGCGCCACGAACCCGGAACAGGCCGCTGAAGGCACGATCCGCAAGCTCTACGCCGTGAACGTCGGCGAGAACTCGGTCCACGGCTCGGATAGCGTCGAGAACGCCAAGATCGAGATCGCGCAGTTCTTCACCGACGCGGACATCGTCGGCTGATCTGACGCAACGAGTTCGGCTCCGCGGGGTTTTCCCCGCGGACCATCCCTTACCCAACTGCCAAAAGAGAACATGAGAGAATCCAAGGTTATGCCTGGCTTCTCCGACCGCCTCGCCGCGCAAGCCGAGGCTCGGAAGGCCCTCCTCGCCAAGTTCAAGCCGAAGCCGACCGTCCAGGCCGCCGAAGGCGCGTTCGAAACCAGCGCCCAGAAGAAGGCCCGCGAGCTCGAAGAGGTCCGCGCCAGGCGTGCGGCCGAAAAGGAAGCGGCTCGCGTCGCCAAGGAAAAGGCGGAAGAAGAAGCCCGCCTCGCCCGCGAGAACGACGAGGAGCTGATGCTCCAGCTCAAGCGCGAAGAGCGCAAGGCGCGGAAGGCCGCCGAGAAGGAAGCCGCCCGCAACAAGCGCGAGCTCAAAGCGCAGATGCGCCGGACGGGTTGATCGACCGACGGGTCAATCGTCCTCTGGGCCGCCGGTGATCCGGCGGCTCATCTCGCCATAGTAGCCCTGGATCAGCAGCTCGACGGGCTCCCCGCGAGCTTCGGCTTCGAACGCCAGGTCCTTGGCCATCTGTACGGCCGCGGAGCGCGTCAGGTCTCCCGCGACCGGGGCGCCGTCACTGAACACAGTCCAGTCGCCGTTCTTCAGCGTCACAGCAAATCGCACCATGCCCGTCTCCTCGCTGCCTCAGCGCGGAAGCACGGTGAAGGTTCCGGTAGGCGTCAAAGGCTGACGGCGCGCCCGTGCGGCGTGCGCAGGTACGCCTCTTTCCACGCCGCCTTTCGGGCTGCGAGTTCGGCCGACCCGGTAAGCCTCCGGTCGTTGGCCAGCAGCTCCAACGCGGCGACCCAGTGCTCATAGTATCGGGAGCCGTCGTCCGCCGGGTCGCGCGCCAGTTCGACCGAGAGCGCCTGGGCCCATTCGCTCCACGTGAAGACGCCCTGCTCATGCAGCTTCAGCGTGATCGCGAACGCCTGGGCCTGCCAGGGTTCGGCGAAGATCGGGCCGTCCGCATCCCGGGGAATTCGGGGCAGGGCGAGGACGTCAAGCGCGCTCAAGATAAGGCTCCCACAGGTCGAGACGGACGCTGTCGCGGGGAGATGCGCCCGGACCCCACAGCTCTTGGGCCTCAAAACGCACCGTGTAGAGGTGGTGCGGGTCCTCGCCCCGCCCGTGGGCGTGGGAGTCGGGGAAGACATGTGCGCCGTGGCAGTGCTCGATCACGCCTACGTGGCCCCGCACGTAGCGCGGCAGTCGCGTGTGGCCGACAGGATGGAGGTTCCGGGCTCGGACGCGATCGCCGACTGCGAAGGCTGCGGAACCTGCCTCGCGGACATAGGAATAGGGTCCGGTCAGCGCCGCCGTGACCGTGTTGGCCGGCCGGACCGGCGTCGACTTCGGGGCCTTCGGATCGGCGCGGCCGGTGGCCAGTTCCTCCGGCGCGACGAAGCCGCCTGCGAGCAGGAGCTGTTCCACCCGCTCCAGCCACTTCTCGTAGTAGCTCATCCGAAGATAGTCAGCGGGCGGCAGCAGCTCGATGCGATGCCGGCCGGCGTCGATGTTGCCCCGCGTGGGGGAGGCCAGGTTGATCGCGTGGACGCGCCCCTCCCAAGCGTGATGGAAGACGGGCTCGTCCGGCTCCGGCGCGATGGGGCCCATGCCGTGCATGCCGCCCATGTCGTGGACGCCGTTCACAGCCGCGCCGTCCCGATCATCCCATCCCGCGTGACGAGATCCGCAAGCTGCGCCTCGCTCAGACCTTCGGTTCCGGCCGGGCGTTCCGGAATCACCAGGTAGCGGACCTCCGCCGTCGAGTCCCAAACCCGAATCTCGGTGTCCTGCGGCAGTTCCGTCCCGAACTCGGCGAGCACGCCGCGCGGGTCGATGACCACGCGGGAGCGATAGGGCGCGGACTTGTACCAGACCGGAGGCAGGCCCAGCACCGGCCACGGGTAGCAGGAGCATAGGGTGCAGACGACGACGTTATGCACCCCGGCGCCGTTCTCCACCGCCACCATGTGCTCGCCCTGACGCCCCGTGAAGTCGAGCTCGGCTATGGCCGAGGTTGCGTCCTCCAGCAGTCGGGCGCGATAGGCCGGATCCGTCCAGGCCTTGGCCACGACGCGCGCGCCGTTGCGGGGGCCGACCTTGGTCTCGAAGTGTTCGACGATGGCGTCGAGCGCGGCCGGGTCGACCAGCCCCTTCTCCACCAGCAGCGATTCCAGCGCCTTCACCCGCAGGGCGATGTCGGAAGGAGGCTCCTGCTCGTGGTCATGATCGTGGTCGTGATGGTCGTGCGCCATGCCGGAACGTTGGACCAACCCGCCTCGCAGGTGAAGAGCGGACGTGACCAGGCCCGCGTCTGCTGCGATGATTTCCGCACGGAGGAGGGTCGCCATGGATGGACCGCACCTGATCTACTTCGCCGACCCGATGTGCTCGTGGTGCTACGGCTTCTCGCCGGTGATCGAGGAGGTACGCCGCGCCTATGGCGACGCCTTGCCGGTCCGGGTCGTGATGGGTGGCCTGCGCCCTGGGAACGAGCAGCCGATGACCGCGGAGGCGAAGACCAGCATCGTCGGTCACTGGAACCACGTGCACGAGGCGTCGGGCCTGCCGTTCGATCCGGCGGTGCTCGACCGAGAAGGCTTCGTCTACGACACGGACCCGGCCGCGCGGGCGGTGGTGGTGGCGCGGCGCGAGGGCCAGGACGTGGCGGTGCGCTACCTGGCGGCGGCCCAGCGCGCCTTCTACGCCGAGAATCGCGATGTCACCTCCGCGCCCGTGCTGGCCGACCTCGCCGAGGAATTTGGCCTCGACCGCCAGGCCTTCCTCGACGCCTGGGCGTCGGAGGAGGCGAAGCAGGAGACGTGGCGCGACTACGCGGTCTCGCACAATGCCGGCGTGAAAGGCTTCCCCACGCTGATCGGCGGCCCGAACGAGCAGGGCGTGTACGGCGTCGTCACCCGCGGCTACGCGCCCGCCGAGCAGGTGCTGGCGGTGTTGCGCGCCTGGGTCGCGGGCATGGCGGCCTGAGGGCTATTTGATCCGCGGCGGCGGGGCTTTGCCCAGCTCCATGATCAGCTTGGTGAACAGGTAGAGCCGCGGCGTCACGCTCTTGAGGTCGACGTACTCTTCTTCGGAGTGGAACTTGCCGCCGACCGGGCCCAGACCGTCCAGCGCCGGGACCCCCGCCTCGTTGGCCAGCGCCGATTCCGACGCGCCGCCGTTGCCGCCACGGCCGATCTTCATGCCCAGGCCGGCGTAGATCGCCTCGGCGCGGTCGGCCAGGGCGTCGGTGGCGGCGTTATTCGGCAGGGGCGGGAAGGAGGCTTCGCGCCGGATCGTGACCTTGGTGTCGGGGATCACCGTCGTCTTGGCGCCGGTCTCCAGCGCGTGGCCCACCTTCTCGATGTCGGCCTTGTCGCGGACACGGACGTTGATCGCCGCCGAGGCGTCCTCGGGGATGATGTTGTAGCGGGCGCCGGCGCTCATCAGGGTCAGGTTGACCGTCAGGCCGTCGCCGCTGGTGGGAAACTGGCGGATGCTTTCGAGCTGGTGGATCAGTTCCAGCGCGGCGTTGCGGCCGTCCTGTGGCGCGATGCCGGCGTGGGCGGGGCGGCCTTTCACGTCGATGTAGAAGCTGTTCGACCCCTTGCGCCAAACCGTGAGCACGTCCGGCGGATCGCCCGGTTCGAGGTTCAACTCGGCGTCCGCATCCTTCAGCAGCGTGTCGATCAGCTTGCGCGTGCCGGGCGAGCCGCGTTCCTCCGATGTCTCGATCAGGAAGGTGATCTGGCCGAAGTCCTTGAAGCCCAGGTCCTTGAGGATCTGGATCGCGTAGATGCCCTGCACCACGCCGCCCTTCTCGTCGCCGACACCAGGGCCGGTGAGACGCTCGTCGGTCATCTTGAAGGGGCGCTTGGCCGCCGTGCCGGGCTCGAACACCGTGTCCAGGTGGGCGATCAGCAGGATGCGGCCCTTGCCGGAGCCTTTCAGCCGGGCGACCAGGTTCTCGGGGAGGCCGGGCGCCTCGGCCGCCACCTTCTCGACGGTCATGCCCAGGGCCTCGAGGCGGGGGACCAATACGTCGGCGACTTTCCGACCGCCGGCGACGTCGCCGGTGCCCGAATCGATGTTGACCACCTGCTCCAGCAGCTTGAGCTGGTCGGGGCGCACCTTTTCGGCTGCGGACCAGACCTTGGCGTCCTTCGCGACCGGCTTCGGCGCCGCCACTGCGGGCGTGCTGAGTACCGCCGCCGCCAGAATCATCGCCGTACGCCGCATCACGCCAACTCCCGCCAGACCTGCGCCTTCCCTGCGGCGCCGGGCGCAGATTGAGCAGACCGTCGCAGCCCTGTCACGGGCGCCGGCTATGCCAACGCCAATATCCCGGGCAGCAGAACCGGCCGCGCAGGCGCCTCCGCTCGAAAACCACTCACGCTGTGGGTGAATCGACTCCGCCGCTTGCAAGGCTGCGTTAACGAAGATGGGATGGTCGGCCGGCCTCTGGGGAGGGGCCGATGTGATGGGTTCTTGGGGGCTTAGATGGGTACCACTTACTTCAACCTCGGCAGCGGCGACTATTTCCAGGACTGGTCCAACGCCGGCCTGATCACCACGAACGACGACTGGAGCGGCGTCGCCAACATCGCCGGCTACCGGGGCGACGACGTGACCAGCGCCACGGGCGCCGATCCGCGCAACCTGACCGGTGACGGCACGATCACCCTCGACGTCAATGCCAATCAGACGAACCCCAACACGTTCACGACGGGCGGCGTCACCGAGTTCGCCATCGCCAACCCGACGATCGCCCTGACCGGTTCGGGAACCGCGGACGCGCCATACATCGTGCTGCACCTCGACGCCACGGCGCGCCAGAACCTGCATCTCGACGTCGATATCCGGGACCTCGAGACCACCGACAACGCGACCCAGTCGTTCAACATCCAGTATCGGGTCGGCGCTTCGGGCGCGTGGACGAACCTGCCGGGCAGCTACATCGCCGACGCCACCGACGCGACGAACACGCTGGTCAACCACCTGTCGCTCGACCTGCCGGCGGCGCTGAACGGCCAGTCCCAGATCCAGCTTCGGTTCATGACCACGAACGCCGTCGGCAACGACGAGTGGATCGGGGTCGACAACATCTCGGTGACCAGCCAGCCGCAGCAGGGCTCGGCGATTTCCATCGACAACGTCTCGATCACCGAGGGCAACGCCGGCACGACGGTGATGAACTTCACCGTGACGCGCAGTGGCGACGCGAATAGCGACTTCACCGTCGACTACGCGACTTCGAACGGCACGGCGACGGCGGGGAGCGACTACGCCGCCGCCTCGGGCACGCTGCACTTCACCGCGGGCGGACCGAACACCCAGACCATCTCGGTGGTCATCAACGGCGACACCGCCTTCGAGGCCAACGAGACGTACAACGTCACGCTTTCCAACCTCGTCACGACCACGGGAACGGCGACGATCCAAGGCTCCGGCGTCGGGGTGGGCACAATCACCAACGACGACGTCTCGCTGGTGAAGATCTATGAGATCCAGGGCGCGGGCCACACTTCGCCGTTCGTCGGCCAGGCGGTGACCACCCAGGGGATCGTGACGGCCATCGACACCGACGGCGCGCGCGGCTTCTGGATTCAAGACGCCACGGGCGACGGCAACGACGCCACCTCGGACGCGGTGTTCGTCTACACCGGCTCGGTCCCGACGGTCAGCGTCGGCCAGCTCGTGCAGGTCGCCGGCACGGTCAACGAGTTCAAGGGCTCCAACGCCAACAACCTGACGATCACCGAGATCGACAGCCCGACCATCTCGGTCATCTCCAGCGGCAATGCGCTGCCCGCGGCGACCATCCTCGGGACCGGGGGTCGTCTTGTCCCCACCGAGGTGATCGACAACGACAATTTCTCGGTCTTCGACCCGAGCCAGGACGCCATCGACTTCTACGAGAGCCTGGAAGGCATGCGCGTTACGGTGCCGAACGCCCAGGCCGTCGGCCCCACGGCCGACAACGCCACCTGGGTGGTGGGCGATCTCGGCGCCAACGCCACGGGCATGAACTCGGGCGGCGGCATCACCATCAGCGCGGGCGACCCGAACCCGGAGCGCATCCAAGTCTACTACGACGCCGGCGTCATCGGCGTCGTGCAGCCGAACGCGGCGACGGGCGACCACCTGGGCGACGTCACCGGGATCCTGACCTATTTCGGCGGCGACTATGAGCTGATCCCGACCGCCATCGGCTCGGTCGGCAGCGGCCCGGTTCCGCTGCCCAAGGAAGTCACCACGCTTTCGGGCGACGCCGATCACCTGACGGTGGGCGCGCTCAATGTGGAGAACCTCGATCCCACGGATGCGCAGGCGAAGTTCGACGCCCTGGCGGCCAACATCGTCACCAACCTCGGCGCTCCGGACATCGTGGGCCTCGAGGAGGTCCAGGACGCGGACGGCGCCGGTAACGGCACGAACTATTCGGGGCAGGCGACGGCCGACAAGCTGATCGCGGCGATCAAGGCGGCCGGCGGCCCGACCTACGTCTACGTCGAGGTGGCCCCGACGGGGAACAACCAGAACGGCGGCGAGAGCAACGGCAACATCCGCCAGGGCTACCTTTACAATCCCGACCGGGTGGGCTTCGTCTCGGTCAGCCAGATCACCGACACGACCCCGGCCAACGGCGACACCTACGCCAACAGCCGTAAGCCGCTGGTGGGCGAGTTCACCTTCGGGGGCGAGAAGATCACCCTGATCGACGTCCACAATACCTCGCGCCTCGGCAGCGAGGCCATGTTCGGCCAGCACCAGCCGGCCACGAACGAAGGCGACGCCCGACGGCTGGAGCAGACCTCGTTCATCAAGACCTACGTCGAGAACCTGGTCGGCGCCGATCCGGACGCCCGCGTGGTGGTGATGGGCGACTTCAACGCCTTCCAGTTCGAGCCGTCGGTGACGCAGCTCGAGAGCGGCGGGGCGCTGACCAACCTCACCAACCTGCTGCCCGCGAACGAGCGGTACTCGTACAACTTCGACGGCAACAACCAGCAGATCGACCATATGCTGGCCTCGCCCGAGCTGTACGCCGGCGCCCAGTTCGACATCGTCCACATCAACAGCAACCAGGCGGTGGTGAACCAGACGTCGGACCACGACGGCTCGGTCGCCCGGTTCTTCATCAACTTCAAGCCGACCGCCGTGGCCGATGCGGCTAACGTGAACGAGAACGCCACCGTCACGATCGACGTCCTGGCAAACGACACCGACAAGAACGCCGGCGACACCAAGACCCTCATCTCGGTCTCGGGCGGCGTGCTGGGCGGCCAGGTCAGCATCGTGAACGGCAAGGTGGTCTATGTCGCCAACAGCGACGCCATCGACCAGCTCAAGCAGCCCAACAGCGCGGTGGATACGATCACCTACCAGGTGCAGGACAGCCATGGCGCGGTCAGCACCGGCACGGTGGCCGTAACGGTGAAGGGCGTGACCGACGCGCCGGTCCGCAACGGGACCGCCAGCGCGGACACCCTGAACGGTACGGCGCTGGAAGACACGATCAACGGGCAGGGCGGGGCCGACAAGCTCTCGGGCCTGCTGGGCGCCGACACCCTGAACGGCGGGGCGGGGAACGACACCCTGACCGGCGGCGACGGGGCGGATCGCTTCGTCTTCTCGGGCGCGTTCGGCCAGGACGTCGTCACCGACTTCCAGGGCAACGACGTGATCCAGCTCGACGCCTCGGCGTTCGCGAACTTCGCCGCGGTCCAGAGCCACGCCGCCCAGGTGGGCTCGGACGTCGTGATCACCCTGGATGCGTCGAACACCATCACGCTCCAGAATGTCGCGCTGGGCTCGCTGAACGCCGGCGACTTCCTGTTCGTCTGAGCCGGGCAAAGGGACGGCGGCGGATATGCCGCCGTCCTGCCGCCTTGCGCCCGGACGCAGGGCACGCGATATCGGAGGGGAGCGCGGGTGCTTTGCGTCCGCCCCGGTATCCAAGAAGGACTTTCCATGCGCGATCCCGTGACCACCGCCCTTGGCCTCGTGCCGATGGTCGTCGAGCAGACGAGCCGGGGCGAGCGCGCCTACGACATCTTCTCCCGCCTGCTGAAGGACCGGATCATCTTCCTGGCCGGGCCGGTCGAGGACGGCATGGCCAGCCTGATCTGCGCCCAGTTGCTGCACCTCGAGGCGGAGAACCCCAAGAAAGAGATCCAGATGTACATCAACTCCCCGGGCGGGGTGGTGACGTCGGGCCTCGCGATCTACGACACCATGCAGTACATCAAAAGCCCGGTGATCACCCTGTGCCTGGGCATGGCGGCCTCGATGGGCTCGTTCCTGCTGATGGCTGGTGAGAAGGGCCAGCGCATCGCCCTGCCCAATAGCCGGATCATGGTGCACCAGCCCTCGGGCGGCTACTCGGGCAAGGCCCAGGACATCCGCCGCCACGCCGAGGACATCCTGAAGACCAAGCGCCGCCTGAACGAGATCTACGCCCGCCACACCGGCCAGCCGATCGAGGTGGTGGAAGAGACCCTCGACCGCGACCACTTCATGACCGCCGAAGAGGCCCGCGACTGGGGCCTCGTCGACCACGTCTGGGAAAAGCGCGACGGCGACGACGCCTAGAGCTCCCTGAGATATCCCCGGGCGAGGTCGGCGATCTCGCCCGCCTTGTCCTGACCGTTGATGCAGTAGCGGGCGGCCTTGAAGTCGGCGCCCGCCGCGTTGACGTATTCGCCGAGCTTGTGGCCGGTGAAGGCGCCGGTCTTGAAGCCCTGGGTCAGCACGAACAGGCTGCCGTAGTGGTCGAGCGCCAGGTCGGGGTTCGCGACCAGGTCGAGGCCGAGGATGCGGCCATAGTGGTCGTAGTTGTCCTTCCAGGTGAGCTGGACGTAGCCGCGCCCGTAGTAGGGCCAGTAGCGCAGGTTCGCCTTGCGCCACGCCTCGGCGTTCCGCACCCAATAGGCTTCGCGCACCGGCTTGAAGGTGTGGTTGGTCTCGTGGTCCGCCGTCGCCAGGACGTAGGCGATCTGCTCCTTGCGGCCGAGCCCGACGATCCTGCACGCCTCCACGATCGAGGCCCTCACCGCCGCCTTGTCGGGCGCGGCGCGCCCCAGCAACCGGTCGAAAGCGGTGGTCCTGGTGTTCAGCACGCCCAGAGCCGAGGCGGTCACGGCCTCCGGGTCGGCATGCTCGCCGATCGCCTGCTTGAACTCGGCCCAGGCGGCGCGGGTGCGCGGGCCATAGCCGCCGTCGATCTTGCCGGGCGTGTAGGTCAGGAAGGCGAGGGCGCGCTGCAGGTCGCGGAAAGCGGTCTTCTTCAGGGTTTGCAGCGTGGCGCCGGCCGGGATCGCCTCCAGGGCTTTGAACGAGATCATGTCGCCGACCTTTAAGGAGACCCGCCGCCGTGCAGGTCGCCAGCAAGCTAGGCCTGGGGGGTTCCCGGGACAATCTTAAGTGGATCTGCGCCCCTCAATGTGCGTCCGAATCTGACGTCAATCGGCCCGCCGCTCGCGCACCAGCACCAGGAGACGGCGGCGGCCTTCGTCGTCGGTCACGTCGAGCCGTTCGAAGTCGGCGCCGGCGGGGTTGCGGAGGTCGGCGAACAGGCCCTTTGGGTCTTCGTGGAAGTGCAGGTAGGCGCGCGACTTGCGGTAGAAGACCCCGCGGGTCTTCTCGACCAGGCCGGGCAGGGCGCGGAGCTCGGCCAGAAGCGGCTCGAGCTCGTCCAGCGCTTTCGGGCCCGCGTGCTTCATGGCCGGCCCGTGAAGACCCGGAAGTAGGGCTCCTCGGCGACCGCCAGCATCTCGGTGTCGCCGCCGGTGTCGCCATAGGCGGCGCGGATCCGCAGGTCGTCGCCGAAGGCGGCCCGCAGGCGCGTCACCTTCTCCGGCCCGCGGCAGTTGGGCGAGGCGAAGGCGCCGGTGACGCGGTCGCGCTCGTCGAAGGCCAGCGGCGTGCCCAGCAGGTCGTCGGCGCCCAGGCCGCGGGCGAACGGCGCCACGACGAGGTCCGGCGAGGCGGTGACGATCACCAGCCGCACCCGTTCCTTGCGCCAGCGCTTCCAGGCGATCACCGCGTCCGGCCGCAGCAGGCTGCGCGAGTGCAGCTCGGCGAACCGGCGCGCGTCGGCCTCCAGCCGCTCGCGGCTCACGCCGGCGAGGAAGACCTTGGTCGCCGCGGCCTTGATCCGCCCCCGGTCGCGGTGGAACAGGTAGGCGATCGCGGCCGGGACCAGCTTCAGCCCGCCCACGATCCAGGCCGCGCCGGGCGTCCGCCACTTGAGGAAGGCCGTATAGCTGTCGCGGACCGTCAGCGTGCCGTCGAAATCGAAGGCCACGATCGGCGGGGGCGGTCCGGAGAGTTCACGGTCTTGTGCCATTTCGGCGCGTTTCCCATTTGGTAAGGCGAGTCACCCAGGCTCCGGATTTCGCGCCGCACTTTGTCGCTGTCCTCAGCGAAGGCTTGTGATCCCGGCGCGGATCGGGGAATGTCAAGACTTGGGCAATCCGCGGCGCGTATCCTGCAAGGCTAGGGTGCAATGGCCCGGGGCGAGACCAGCCAATCCATCGGCCGGCTTCGCCGAGAGAGTGAGATGAGACCATGACCAAGGCCGCCAGCGGAGATTCGAAGAGCACGCTCTATTGCTCTTTCTGCGGCAAGAGCCAGCACGAAGTCCGCAAGCTGATCGCGGGCCCGACCGTGTTCATCTGTGATGAATGCGTCGAGCTGTGCATGGATATCATCCGCGAAGAGCACAAGATTTCCTTCGTGAAGTCGAAGGACGGCGTTCCGACGCCGAAGGAAATCCGCGAAGTCCTCGACGATTACGTGATCGGCCAGGACCACGCCAAGAAGGTGCTCTCGGTCGCCGTCCACAACCA
>NZ_JANINU010000302.1 GCF_024508875.1 Phenylobacterium sp. | reverse complement strand
GGCGCCCACCGGGGTCTGCAGGGTGACCTGCTGGTCCTTGTACTTCGAGTAGAAGACCGCCGTGTTCAGCGACAGGCGACGGTCGAAGAAGTAGCCCTTCAGACCGCCTTCGAAGCTGTCCACCTTCTCCGGCTGGTAGCCGTTGACCGAGGTCGGCGTCAGGATCGCGTCGGCGCGCATGTCGAAGCCGCCCGACTTGAAGCCCTGGCTGTACGACACATAGGTCGAGACGTCCGGCGTGATCTCGTACTTCACGCTCACCCGCGGGGTGAACTTCTCGTACGTGTCCGAGCTGGTGAAGTTGGACCGGATCAGGCCGGCGACGGCGGTCGGGTTGCCGAACAGCGGGCTCTTCAGACCGGTGAAGTTCTGGCGATAGACCTGGCCGGTCTTCTTGTCGTGGGTATAGCGCCCGCCCACCGAGATCGAGAGCTGGTCGGTCACGTCGTAGCTGACGTCGGCGAAGGCCGAGTAGCTCTTGGTGTCCACATGGCCCGCGGTGGCGATGGTCAGGTTGGCCTGGCCGACGACCGTGTCGAACGCGCCCGCCGCCGTGGCGTTCAGGTAGTAAAGGCCGAACACGCCCTGGAGCCGCTCGCCGGTGTAGAGCGCCTGGAACTCCTGGGTGAACTGGTGGTCGTTGTAGCGGGCCGGGACATCCAGCAGAGCCGCGGGCTCTTCGTCGAAGTCGATCGAACCTTCGGTCTCACCGGCGCGGTACGCCGTGATCGACTTGAAGGTCAGCGTGTCGCTGGCCTTCCATTCGCCCAGCAGCGACACGCCGCGAGCCTCGACCTTGTTCTTGTCCCCGGCCCCGGCGCGGGTGTCATAGACGTCGTCGAGAACGGTCGCCGTCGGGATCGGCGCGCCGGTGGCCGTCAGGCCGGGGACTTCCCGGTGGCCGTGACGCGGATTCGAGCGGTCGGTGACGATGTCGCCCGACAGGCGGAAGAACAGGTTCTCGGTCGGCGTCAGCTCGACGGTCGCGCGCGCGGCCTGCACGTCCTTGTCGTAGTGCTCGGCGCCGGTCGTCAGGTTCTTGCCGAAGCCGTCGCGATTGAACGACGCCCAGGTGAGCCCGAGACCCACCCAGTCATTCACCTGGCCCTTGGCCGAGGCGATGATGTCCTTCTGGTCGTACGAGCCGTAGTTGCCGCGCAGCTTGATCTCGGGGTCGCCCTCGATCTTGCCGGTGACGTATTTGATCGCGCCCCCGATGGTGTTGCGGCCGTAGAGCGTGCCCTGCGGCCCGCGCAGCACTTCGATGCGCTGCACGTCGAAGATGTCGAGCACGGCCGCCTGCGGGCGCGCCACGTAGACGTCGTCGATGTAGAGGCCGACACCCGGCTCGAAGCCCCACAGCGGGTCCTGCTGGCCGACGCCGCGGATGAACGAGATCAGCGTCGAGTTCGAGCCGCGAGCCACCTGGACGGTGATGTTCGGCGTCGACTGCTGCAGCGTGGTGATGTCGACCGCCCCCGTGGCCGCCAACCGCTCGCCGCTGACAGCGGTCACCGCGACCGGCACGTCCTTCAGGGTCTCTTCCCGGCGACGGGCGGTGACGACGACTTCCTCGACGCCCACGTCTTCGGCGGCCGCCGTCTGGGCCAGCGCGAGAGTCGGAACGACGGACCAGGCCGCGCCCGCGAGGAGGGCGGCCTTCACGAGGCTTTTCATATGTTTCCTCCCGACGACGCCGGACATCCCCCATGGACGAAGCAGCGTCGAAGATTTCACTACCGAGTGAATTATGCGGGAGTGTTGAGGCAATCCGCGCCGCCGCGCCAGCGCCACGGCCACGCTGGCGCGATGTTTTTAATCAGGTGATGAATTTTCGACACACCCGTGCGGCGTGGGTCCCGATCAGTCGCACGGACGACGCCGCACCACCTCTTCCAAGCCTGCCGCGCACCAGGCGTAGAGGCGGACCCGCACGGCCTCCAGGTCGGTCGAGCGGCACAGCCCGTCCGAGAGCTGGTCGATCCGGCCCGTCTCCGACAGGGTCAGCATCATCGCGCCCGTCAGGAACTGATAGGCCCAGTAGAGGTCGCGCAGCTCTGCATCGGGCAGCGCAGCCTTGAGGGTGTCGACCAGCTCGTGCACCACCGGGTCGAAGAACCGGTGCATCGTCTCGCCGCCCCAGGCCGGGGTGTTGTTCACCAGCGCGACCAGGCGGAAATAGTTCTTCCATCCCTCGTCGTTGGTCAGCGAGCGATCGATGAGCGGCCCGATGAAGGCCTCGATGATCCCCTCGGACGTCATGGCGCCCGGGTGCTCCCGCGCGTAGGTCCGCATCGCGGCCAGGCGCGCTTCGTTGAGGATTTCCGCGCGGCGCGCGAAGACGCTGTCGAACAGCTCCCGCTTGGCGCCGAAGTAGTAGTGGATCAGGGCGGTGTCGACGCCAGCCTCCGCCGCGACTTGCCGCACCGTGACGCCATAGAAGCCGTGGCGGGAGAAGAGCGATTCGGCGGCGTCCAGGATCGACTGGCGCAGATCGGGGCCTTCCCCCTTGCGCCTGCGCCCTCGAAGAGCGCCGCCCGCCTGTCCGTCCGCCCGCGCCATGGCCGCCCCGCAAGGTCCAGGGGCATCGCTAGCATTGTTTGGGCGCGTTGACAGTCGGCGCGCGGCAGCGAAGCTTGATAACAACGGTAGGGGATGGAAATGACCGACACGACCGCAGAGCGGCACCTGTCCATCGACGCGGTGCGCGGCATGGCGGTGTTGGGCATCCTGCTCATGAACATCGTGGGCATGGGCCTGCCGTCGTTCGCCTACATCAATCCGACCTACGCCGGTGGCTCGACTGGGGCCGACTTCTGGACGTGGGCGGTCAACAACGTCCTGACCGACGGCAAGATGCGGGCGCTGTTCACGATGCTGTTCGGCGCGTCGACGGTGCTGATCGGCGAGCGCGCGGAATTGGGGGCTGGCCTTTCGGCCGCCGCCACCCACTATCGCCGCATGGGCTGGATGCTGCTGTTCGGCATCGCCCACGCCTTTCTCTTCTGGTTCGGCGATGTCCTGGTGACCTACGCCCTCGCCGGCCTGGTGATCTTCCCCTTCCGCAAGCTGTCGCCGCGCGCGCAGCTTGCGATCGGCGCTGCGATCCTCGTGGCGCTGCTGGCCAAGAACGTCTGGCAGGCCGGAGCGATCGAAGCCCTGCACGCGGCCGCGACGACGCCCGGCGCGCCGCCGGACGTCGTCAAGGCGTGGCAACAGGCGTCCATGGCGGTGCAATCGCCGCCCGAGGCCAAGGCCGCCGAACTCGCCGGTTTCGGCGGCGATTTCCTCTCCGCGCTGCAGGCTCGCGCGAACATGGTGATGCTGTTCTACTTCGTCCTCCTGCCCACCGACATGTTCCCGGAGGCTCTGGGGCAGATGTTCGTCGGCATGGCCCTCTTCCGGATGGGCTTCTTCACGCTTCGCTGGTCGAGCCGCGCCTACGTAGCGATCATCGCCTTCGGCTACCTCGTCTGCGTGCCGCTGACGGCCTGGCTGGCCTGGGGCATCGCGCGGTCGGACTTCGACCCGCTGGTGCTGCACGAGCGCGAGGTCTGGCAGCAGACGACCCGCCCGTTCATCGGCCTGGCGCACGCCGCCGTCGTCCTCCTATGCGTGCGCTCCGGCGCGCTGCGGGGGCTGACGGACCTGCTCGCGGCGGCGGGGCGGATGGCGTTCTCCAACTACCTCACCACCTCGATCATCACGAGCACACTGTTCTGCGGCTATGGCTTCGGCCTCTACGGCGAGCTCTCGCGGGCGGAGCTCCTATGGGTGGTCGTAGGCGTGTGGGCGTTCCTCTTGGCCTGGAGCCACTTCTGGCTCAAGGCCTTCCACTACGGCCCGTTCGAGTGGGCCTGGCGCTCGCTGGTGCAGTGGAAGCCGCAAAGAATGCGCCGAGCGGCCTCCGCCCGGCCGGCCGCCATCTAAGCCCCGTAGATCCAGCCGGACGTCAGCGTGCCGAGTTGCACGCCCACCAGGACCATCTGCCCTCCGCCGGCCATGGTGATGACCGTGTCCGCCCCCACCTGAGCGACCGTGTATTGGGTCCCGGGGTCGAGTTGCACGCGGTCGCCCTCGGCTTGGTTGAAATCGGCGACCTGATCGAGGCCCGCATCGCCGAAGGTGTGGAAGACGTCCGCGCCGGCGCCTCCGGTCAGGGTGTCCGAGTCCCGGTCGCCGGACAGCCAGTCGTCCCCGGCGCCTCCGATGAGGACGTCGTCCTGCTGCCCCCCGCGCAGGATATCGGCGCCTGCCCCGCCGTCGCAGGTGTCGGCGCCCAGGTTGCCGTAGACGATGTCCGCGCCGCTATCGCCGGCGAGACTGTCGTTGTCCTTGCCGCCTACGACCCAGTCGTCGCCCGCGCCGCCCGAGGCCGTGTCGTTGCCCGCGTTGCCGTTGATGTCGTCGAAAGAGCCGCCGCCCGTGACACTGTCGTTCCCGTCGTCGCCACGCAGGTAGTTGGCGTCGGAGCCGCCGTAGAGCGAGTCAGCCCCGGCCCCGCCGGAGAGCGTGTCGGCGCCCGTCCCGCCCCAAAGCTCATCGGAGCCATCGCCGCCGCTGAGGATGTCGGCTCCGCCCGCGCCGGACAGGACATCGGCCAGCGAACCACCCTGCAGCGTGTCGGCATTCGCGTCACCGAACAGCACGACCTTCTCGATGCTCGCCCAGGTCCCACCGGCAGCGGTCAGACTGGCGTAGCTCAGGGAAACGGCGGCCGTACTCGCGGGGGCCAGCCAGAGTTCGTCTTCCCCGTCGCCGCCGTCGACGAAACTTGCCCCGTCGACCACGACGATAATGTCGTCGCCGGTCCCGCCGTTCAGGCGGTTAACGCCCGAGCCGCCGTGAATGTAGTCGTCGCCATCGCCTCCGGAGAGCGCGTCGTCGCCCGACATGCCCCACAGTTCGTCCGCGCCCGCGCCGCCGTCGATGCTGTCACCGCCGTCGTCCCCATCGACGATGTCGTCGCCAGCGCCGGCCATCAGCGTGTCGGCGCCGCCGCCGCCGGCCAGCGTGTCGGCGCCGTCACCGCCATCGACCAGGTCGTCGCCGTCCCGGGCCATGACATAGTCGGCGCCGGCGCCGGCCATGATCCGGTCACGCACCGCCACGCCGGCCAGGGTGTCGTCCCCGGCCGAGCCGGACTGGGTCAGCAGCAACTGGGTCGCGTCCCACGACCAGGAGGCGGCCTGCGTGCCGTCGGCGGTGGCCGGCCCGTAGAGGTGCTGGACCGCCAGCACGTCCAGCAGGCCCAGCTTCGTCGCAGGGCCTCCGGCCACGTTGTAGGTCATGACCGTATGCGTGAGGTCGTCGAGCGTCACATCGAGCTGCGGGGAGCCCTCGAACGGATGCTTCAGACCAATCGCGTGCCCGATCTCGTGGACCAGGACGTCGAAGTTGGCTTGCCCCAGGTTGATGAAGACGTCCCCGCCGATCGGCTCTTCCCAGGCGCCGTCCGAATAGTTGAGCACCTGGGGCAGGTAGGCGAAGCCCAGGGTCCGTTCGCTGTCGGTCGGCGCGTAGGCAAAGTCGTAGACCCCGAAGCGGATATCCCCCTGCCCCGCGGGAACTTCGAGGAAGGTTAGGCCGCTGATGTCTCCCCACGCGGCCAGCGCCTGGCGGGCGGCGGCCTGCTCGGTTGCGGTGAACGCCTGGAAGCTGGCGAGGAAGGCCTGCGAGAAACGGCCAACCAGGTGGGCCGGGGCCATCGCATCAAAGGAGTAGGTCACGAAGGCAGGCCGTTCGGCCACAGCCACGCCGTTCCAGGAGATCCCGGACAGCAGCGCGTCATATGTGTCGACCGCCGGCACGCGCACTCACCCCCAACCGCGCAGGCGCGTCGATCGCAGCCCCGCTCCCCCCGCAGCCCGCGAATGCAAGCCGTAGGGCCCAGCTTGGCAAGCACACTCCCCGGTTGCGGGAATTATTCTGGCGGCGGCAGGTGCGGGATGCCCGCGATCGCTGCGAGCGCGCCGATGTCGAAGGCGCCGGCCAGGGTCGCGGCGATCTCGTCGAGCGCCTCGTCCACGCGCGCCGTCTGGTCAAAGCCCGCGGAGACGACGCCCAGGCGCTCGAGAATGGCCGCACGGGCGGAGGCCGCCGCGAAGAGGCCGTGTACGTAGCCGCCGGCGATACGCCCGTTGGGCGACACAGCGCCGTCGCGCGCGCCGCCCGCATGGACCAGGAAGGGCCGGTCCAGGCCTGGGCCGCCGGTGCGGCCGGCGTGCATCTCGTAGCCCTCGAAGTCTCCTCCGCCCGCCAGGCGCCCCGCCACGGGCCTCAGGATCTTGTCGTCCGTCAGCTCGGTTTCGACATCGAGGAGGTCCAGTCCCGGCGCCGAGCCGGGCGGGCCTTCCAGCCCGCTCGGGTCCGACACCCGTCGGCCCAGCATCTGGTAGCCGCCGCAGATCCCAAGCAGCCTTCCACCGCGGCGGACGTGGGCGAGGATGTCGATGTCCCAGCCCTGGGCTCGAAGGAACGCTAGGTCGGCCAGCGTCGCCTTGGTGCCCGGCAGGATCACCAAGTGCGCGTCGCCGGGCAGCGCCTGGCCAGGAGGCACGAAGCGCAGGTCCACGTCGGGCTCGGCCCGCAGCGGGTCGAAGTCGTCGAAGTTGGCGATGCGGGACAACATCGGGATGGCGATCGTAACACGGCGCCCTTCCCCGCGCGCCGAACGCTCCAGCACCACCGCGTCCTCCGCCGGCAGTCGGGCGGCGGCTGCCAGCCACGGCGCCATTCCGAGATCGGCCCAGCCCGTGCGCGCGGCGATCTCGGCCCGCCCCGCGTCGAAGAGTCTGGGGTCGCCGCGGAATTTGTTGACCAGGAAGCCCTTGATGCGGCCGCGATCGGCGCGATCAAGGACCGCGTGCGCGCCCACCAGGCTCGCGATCACATGGCCGCGGTCGATGTCGCCGATCAGCACCACCGGAACGTCGGCGGCGTGCGCGAAACCCATGTTGGCGATGTCGTTGGCCCGCAGGTTGGTCTCCGCTGGACTGCCCGCGCCTTCCACCAGGACGAGATCGGCCTCGGCGGCGAGGTGGCGGAAGCTCTCGATCACCGTCGGCAGCAGGCTTGCCTTGCGGTTCTGGTAGCCGGCAGCCTGCCACGTTCCGGCCATCCGCCCACGCACCACCAACTGGGCGCCGGTGTCGGACTGGGGTTTCAGCAGGACGGGGTTCATGTGGACGCTGGGCGCCACCCGGCAGGCCTGCGCCTGGAGGGCCTGAGCGCGGCCGATCTCGCCGCCGTCCGCGGTGACCGCGGCGTTGTTGGACATGTTCTGCGGCTTGAAGGGACGCACCCGTAGGCCGCGGTTGGCGAAGAGGCGGCAGAGCCCTGCCACCAGCACCGACTTGCCGACGTCCGAGCCGCAGCCCTGCAGCATGAGCGCGGCGGCCATGTTCACACCGTCCCGAGGTAGTCGACCAGCGCCTCGGCGCCCACGCCCGAGATGCGCGCGTTCACCTCGAAGACCTCACGCAGGAGGTCTGCCGTGAGCGTCTGCGCCATCGGCCCGAATGCGACGAGACGGCCCCCGCGCAGAGCCATCAGATGCGTCGCGTGGCGGGCGGCCAGCGTCAGGTCGTGGATCGTCGCCACCACCAGCCGTCCGTCGTCGTCGGCCAACCGGCGCAGACGCCCCACAGTGTCGAGGCGGTGGCGCGGATCGAGGCCGGACACCGGCTCGTCGGCCAGAAGCACCTCCGGATCGCCGACCAGGGCGCGGGCGAGCATGGCGCGGGCAAGCTCGCCACCGGACAGCGTGGTGGCGGCCTGAAAGCGGTGGCTTGTGAGGTCGCAGGCCTCGATCGCCCGGGTGAGCCGGGGCTCAAGGCCGCCCGGCAGGCCGCCGAAGGCCGGCAGTTGCGGCGTCAGGCCTAACGCCACCAGCCGCTCCACCGAGATCGGCCACTCCGCACGCAGGCTCTGCGGGAGATAAGCGCGCCGGCGCGCGAGCTCGCGGCGATCAAGCGCCAGCACGGGCCGGCCGTCCAGCGTCACCTCCCCCGCCTCCGGGCGCAGCAGCCCGGCGAGTGCATTCAGCAGGGTCGACTTGCCGGCCCCGTTCGCGCCGATCAGGGCCACGAACATGCCGGCCTCAAGCGCCGCCGAGACGCCCGATACGATGGCGCGGCCGCCCCGGCGGACGGTGACGTCGCGGGCTTCGAGACGGCTCATGGCGCGAGCCTTCGCAGACGCACGACCAGCCAGAAGAAGAACGGCGTGCCGATCAGGCTGGTGATCACGCCCAGGCGCAGTTCCGAACTGGTGTGCAGCACCCGCGTACCGATGTCGGCCAGGAGCAGCAGCGCCGCTCCGAACAGCGCAGACGGCAGGAGCGTGCGGCTGGGCTGGTAGCCCACGAACGGTCGGACCAAGTGCGGGGCGATCAATCCGACGAAGCCGACCGAGCCCGTCACCGAGGTCGCGGCGCCGACGGCCAGGCCCACGCCCACCAGGGCCAGCATGCGCGCCCTGTCCAGGTCGACGCCCAGGCTCTCGGCCTGCTGCTCACCCAGGGCCAGCGCGTCGATGGCCCGCCCCTGCAACGCCAGAACCCCGAGGCCGGCCAGGATGAACGGCCCGGCCAACAGCACGTGGTCCCAGCTCTTCTGCGACAGCGACCCGAGCATCCAGATGCTCATCTCGAAGCCGGCGTAGGGATTGGGGGCGAAGTTCAGCGCCATGGCGAGAAACGCCGCCATGAGCCCCGAGACCGCCGAGCCGGCCAGGATGAGGCTGAGCGTCCCGCCGCGCCCCAAAGCGAAGGTCAACAGCCCGGCGCCGAGCGCCCCGACGAGGGCCAGCAACGGCGTGGCGAGCGCGAAGGCGGCCGAGAGGCTGAAGTAGATGGAGACCACCGCGCCCAGCGCCGCGCCGCTGGAGACGCCCAGCAGGCCGGGCTCGGCCAGTGGATTGCGCAGCAGACCCTGCAGCACCGCGCCGGACAGCCCAAGCGCCGCGCCGACGAGGATCGCAAGCACCGTGCGCGGCAGGCGCAGTTCGACCACCACCAGGCGCGCTAGGTTCAGATCAGATGAAAACAGGCCGTCGAGTATCTGTTGCGGGCTGATATTCACACGCCCCAGGAACAGCGAGCCTGCTGCCGCGGCCAGCACCACCACCGTGGCCAGGGTGGTCATCGGCAGGGCGACGCGCTTCATCGCGGCCCTCCTTCGCGAGGAAGCGCGTCAAGGGCGCGGCGAAGGCCCAGCGCGGCCTCCACCGACTGCGGCAGGCCGCAGCTAAACGTCACGTCAGCGAAGGCAATTCGACGGCCGGCGAAGACCTGCCGGATCGCGCGGTGGCGGCTCTCCTCATTCTGGACCAGCGGCCTATCGCCGCCGCCGTAGAGCAACGCCTCGGGCCGCGCCTGGAGCAGTTCCTCGACGCCGAAGCTGGTGTAGGCCGGGCCCGGCCGAGCGGCGACGTTCACGGCGCCGGCGGCGCGGATGATCTCGTTCGCGAAGGTTTCGGTCCCCGGCACCGTGGCGCCGCCGTCCCAGGCGACGATACGGTTCGGCTGCGCGGGCCGACGGGTGGCGAGTTCGGCGATCTCAGAGTCCATGCGGCGGACCAGGGCTTCGGCGCGGGCGGGCTCGCCGACGGCCGCGCCGACTTGGCGGATCGAGCGGCGCACGTCCTCGAATGTCCTCGCGCTCTTAACTTCGACCAGCGGCGCGCCGACTTCCCGGGCCAGCCGGCGCGTCACCGCCAACGAAAAGTCGCCGGTCAGGATCAGGTCGGGCCTGAACCTGATGATGTCTTCCGGCGTGCCGTAGTTGACCGGGATACCGGTCGCCGCGCCGGGGAACAGCGCCTTGGCGCCGTCGCGGGCCAGATAGGTGACACCGGCGATCCGCGCCTTGGGGACCAACTGCATGACCATCAGGTCGGTGCACTGGTTCATCGACAGGATGCGCTGGGGCTTGGGCGCAGGAGCGCCCGCGGCCATCCCGGGCAGGACGGCCGCGGCAAGGCCCATCGCGGCGAGGCGAAGGGCGCGTCTCATCACCAGGTCCCGCTCATGCTCAGAACTTCACCCTCGCCCCGACTGCGGCCGTGCGCCCGGGCGCCGGAAAGCCGAAGACTTCGTAGTAGTCCTCGTCGGTCAAGTTCTCGACCCGCCCGAACAGCTCGAAGCCGTTCGCGACGTCGTAGCTGGCGTCCAGGTTCACCAGGGTGAAGGAGGGCAGGACCACCTTCCCCGCGTTGGACCCGGTGGCCGGCTTCACCTTGGGCAGAGAGGCCGGGAACGGCGCGTTGATGCCCGAGAAGTTCGAGTCGAGCTGCCGACCGTTGTAGCGAACGTTGAGGTTCACCGTGGCGCGACCGTCCAGCGGCTTCCAGGTGACATTGGCGCTGCCGATGTGCGGCGCGCGCCGGATCTCCTCCAGGCCCGCCTCCTTGGCGTTGAGGTCGGTGTAGCTGCCCGACACCGTCAGCTCGGGCAGGACCTCGACCGTCGCGAACAGCTCGACGCCGTGCTGCTTGGAGTCGGAAGTGCGGTTGCAGGTGGTGCTGGTCCCCACGGGCGGGGCCGGACAGGCGGCCGGCAGGCCCGCACCGCCGAAGTAGCTGAAGATCTCGTCCTTCAGCTTGGCGTCGAAGTAGGTCGCGCCCAGGCTGACGCGGCCGTCAAGGAAGCTCAGATCAAGACCGCCTTCCCAGCCCTCCGACGTCTCGGGCTTCAGGTTGGGGTTGCCGCGGAAGGGGAACGGGCCTGTGGCGTTAAAGCCGAACAGCTCGGTCTGCGACGGGTTCTTGATCCCCGTGCCACCGGCAGCCCGCAGCCGGATCATCTCGTTGACCCGATAGAAGCCCTGGATCTTCCAGGTCGTGGCGTTGTCGAAGAAGTCGTTGTCGTCGTGGCGGATCGCACCGCCGACGCCCGCGACCTCCCCCACCTGCAGGTCGTACTGGGCGACCAGGCCGGTGTTCTTGATGGAGCGGCGGGTGGTGTCGGCGCCGGCGCTGGCGGGCGAGGTGTTCTGGAAGGTCTCCTTCTCCCAGTCGACCGCGCCGGTCAGCAGGTGGGTGAGCTCGCCGGTCTGCAGCCGATAGGTCGTCACGTACGAGGCCTTCTTGCGCAGGCCGTCGTTGCCGCCCGAACGCGTGCGAGCGGTGTAGCTGTCGCGCTCGGCGTCGACGCCCTGGTACGACAGGCTGTGGGTCCAGGCGCCGTCCAGCAGCTTCAGGTCGCCGCCCACGAAATAGGTCAGGCTCTTGGCGTCGTAGTAGGTTCCGGGGCTGTCGACGATGCCCTTGCCGAAGCTGGAGTTGTTGGTCTCGGCGTGGGTATCGGAGTAGCGCAGCACGCCTCGCAGACGGAGGTTCTCGGTGACCTGGTAGCCGGCCTTGGCCGAGAAGCTCTGCAGCTCCGAGCCCACCTTGCGCCGGCCGCCCGGCAGGGTCTGGGTGACGTAGCCGTCGGTCGACTGGACCGCGCCGTTCACGACGAGATCGAACGGACCGTGGGCGATGGCGTAGCGGCCGGCGCCGCCCAGCGTCCCCTGCGAGCCGAACTCGACGCGCAGGCTGCCGCCCGGGACCTCCTTGGCGGTGGGGGTGATGTAGTTGATCACGCCGGCGATGGCGTCCGAGCCGTAGAGCGCGCTCTGGGCGCCTCGCAGGATCTCGATGCGCGAGACCTCGTCGCCCAGCAGGGTGGCGTAGTCGAACTCGCCGAAGAACGGGTCCGAGGCCTCAATGCCGTCAATCAGCGTCAGGACGTGGTTGGCCTCGGCTCCGCGGACGCGGAGCTGCGTCTGGCCGCCGACGGCGCCGGTGCGGCTGACAGCGAAGCCGGGCACGTCGCGCAGCACGTCGGAGACGATGCGGACCTGGCGATCCTTCATTTGCCCGCTCGTGATGACGGTGACCGAAGAGCCGATCCGGTCGGCGTCGACGCCGTCGGCGGCCCGGGTCCCGGTGACGATCACCTCGTCTACGGCCCCAGCCTCGTCGGCGAAGGCAGGTTGCGCGAAGAGGAGCGCGGCGACGCCGGCGCTCCAAAGATAGTTCGTGGGCATCCAAAGGCCCCCTCTGTGCGCGTCCGTGGCGACATCGCGAGAGGGCCTCCCGGGCGCGGTCCGCGCGCGGGTCGACGGGCCGGCGGGTTGGGACGCAGCAGGGTCCGCCCGACCGGTCGAAACGGCCCTCCGCCGTTCCGTCGTCGCTCAGACGGAAATCCGCGCCTCGGAGGTCCACTGCCCCGCGGCTCGAGCGACGCGCGCCGACCGGTTTCCTGGCTCGCGGGTCATCGCGTCATGCGCCTTGCCTTCCCAGGCCGGGGCCCAGTGGCTGGCGGGAAACCCCGCCAACGGCGCATGCGCTCACCGCTCACAGTTGCAGGGACAGCCGCAGATCGGGGCGTGCCCCTACTGCGTTCCCGTTTAAGCCCGAAGGCATCGGCGCGCTAAGCGCCGCGGCCCGACCGAAGCCGGACCGCGACAGCCGCCCGTCTAGTCGCGCTTCGGGCGGCTTGTCCATGGAATTCGCCGATCCCGCAGGGGCGCCCTCAGGCTACTTCGTCGGCTCCAGTGTCGGCCACTTGACGCCCAGTTGGTCGAGGTAGGTCGGATACTTGGTCTCGTCGTAGTAGAGCGGCCGCATCGCCGGCCGGAATTGGGCCATGACGTCGCTGTTGATCTCGATCGCCGGCTTGTCGCTGGCCGAGATCATCGGGAGATAATGCTCATCCTTGTTCTGTACGTTGGTGAAGTAGTCCTTCGCTGCCTTGCGCAGGTCGGGCCGCATCAGCAGGTCCAGGGTTGTCATGGCCATCACCTTTGCGCCGGCCACCACGCCGTCATGGGCGATGGGCGTGGCCATGGCGATGGCGTTCTGCCACGCGTGGCCGGGCAGACCCGGGATGTTGGACGGATAGTTCAAGGTGATCGTGGGCACGACCCACGAGATGTCGCCGATATCGTCCGACCCGCCGCTCTCGGGCTTCTCGGCCGGCGGTTCCAGCTTCTTGAGTTCGGTGGCTAGGCCGTCCTGCTTGTCGGCGCCGGTCTGCTTCTGCACCGCCTTGGCGAAAGCCTGCTCGTCAGCGGTCCACTTAGGCAGTCCTACGGCCTGGATGTTGGCGTAGGTCGCCTCGGCGATCGGTTTGTTGAAATGGCGCGGCGCCGCCGTGCCCAGGATGCGCCGCTCGACCGTGGTGTCCGTCATCATCGCCGCGCCGTCGGCCATCTTGTTGCCGAGCGCATAGAGGTCGGAGATGCGTTTGAAGTCCTGCTCGCGGAAGTAGTACCAGACCTTGGCGATCTGCGGGACGACGTTGGGCTGGTCGCCGCCGTCGGTGATGACGTAGTGCGACCGCTGCTCGGTGCGCAGATGTTCGCGCTTGAATTCCCAGCCGACGTTCATCAGCGAGACGGCGTCCAGCGCAGAGCGGCCCATCCAGGGCTTGCCGGCTGCGTGGGCCGGCGCGCCGTGGAACGTGTACTCGACCGAAACCGACCCGGTCCCCGACGGCTTGCCCCAGGTGACGGCCAGGTTGTCGCCCACGTGGGTGAACAGCACGGCGTCCACGTTCTTGAACACGCCCTCGCGCACCATGAAGGCCTTGCCGGCCACCAGTTCCTCCGCCACGCCCGGCCAGAGCATCAGCGTGCCGGCGATGCCCTCCTTCTGCATGATGTCCTTCACCGCCAGGGCGGCGACGACGTTCACGGCGTTGCCCGAGTTGTGGCCCTCGCCGTGGCCCGGACCGCCCTCGACCATCGGCTTGCGCCAAGGGATACCGGGCGTCTGCGACGCCTTTGGGATGCCGTCAATGTCGGAGCCCATGGCGATCGTCGGGCCGCCGGTCTTGTTGGTCCAAGTGGCGACCCAGCCGGTGGGCAGGCCGGCGACGCCGCGGGTGACGGTGAAGCCGTTCTTTTCGAGGACGTCGGTGATGTACTTCGACGTCTCCACCTCCTGGAACGCCAACTCGCCGAAGCTGAAGATCTTGTCGTTCATCTGCTGGGCGAGCCCGGCGCGCGACTGGACGCCGGCGACCGCCTCCTTCTTCAGCACCGTCAGGCTGGCGGCATGTGCGGTCGTCGCCATCAACATCGCAGCCAGGGCCGCAGGCAGGCAGAGCGTCTTCATCACTGATCCCCCATCGAACATCACATCGCGTCAGATGCGATTCTAAGCGTGACGGCCAGCAGTCAAACAAGGCCCTGGAGCGCCCACGCGCCCCCCCGCCTCGCCACGGATCAGAATGCCGGCGTATCACACGTGAAGGCGACGGCTTGATCGTACCGGCGGCTGCGACTAGAACGGCGCGCTCGATGCGCCGCCCTAGCTCAGTTGGTTAGAGCGCCAGATTGTGGCTCTGGAGGTCTCCCGTTCGATCCGGGAGGGCGGTACCATCGAACTTCCCAGCGAATTCGCATCCGCTCGGCGATAGAGCCGTCGACGCCTAGGGGACTTCGGCCCCCGTCCGCCAGGCGCCGTCCTTGTGTACGGGACCGCGGTCGTCGAAGCGCCTGAAGCTGTCTTTCACCCAGGTCGCGATCTCCGCCGCCGACATCGCCCGATATTCCTGGAAGGACTTGCCCTCCAAGCGAGCGCGCGGGTCGCCGTTCAAGTACTCCGAGCCGGGCCAACGCCGCCGGTTGTAGACCACGTTACGCTCGAGTGTCGGAGCCGCGAACGGTGACTCGACCTTGATCGAGTCACCCACGAAGTTGCCGGCGATCAGCATCGTACCGGCCCAATTGCCTGGATTTTTCGGCTGGACGATCAGCGACGGACCGATATCGAAGGTGCTCGCGCCTCGCGGCGCGTTGCGGAAGTCGCCGACGTTCGCTTTGATGATCGCATTGTTGAGGATGTAGCTCGCCCCGCCACTGCTGCTCAGGGTGAAGCCGTTCGCGTCGGCGGTGGCGAGGATGTTGTTTCGCCAGACGAAATTGTTGGATCGCGACGCGACCCCCGACCGCCAGGAGGCGAAGCCCGACACCGAGCCCATGCCGTCGGCATTGAAGAAGATGTTGTTCTCCCAGACGTCGTTTTGAGGCACGCCGGTGTCGCGGCGGGGCGGGTCGAAGCCGCCTTCACGTGCGAGATAACCGCCGAAATCGTCGGCGCGCTGAGCGAAGTCGAAGTGGATGTCGCCGTTGTCGCCCGGAAGCCGGAAGGGCGATAGGAAGACGTTGCGGGCGATGAGGACGCCGTCCACCCCCGGTCCCAGGTAGATTCCCTGCCCCAGGAAGTATCGAACCACGTTGTCGCGCACGACGCCGCGCTTGCCGCTGCCGAGATAGAAGCCCCGCTGGTGGTAGCGAACCTCGTTTCGCTCGAGCAGGTAGTCGCTGGAGGTTCCATCGACGAGCACGCCGAAGAAGTCGCGCCTGTACGACGCCTCGCTGCGTCCGATCGTCAGATTGCGCGCGATGATGTGGTTGGAATTGACGATCTTCAGCCGGGCTTCCGACGCCTGGTTCGGCCCGTCGAGGGTAAGGCTTTCCACGGTGATGTGGCTGGAAGCTCCTGAACTGCCGGCGATAACCACGCCGGCCAGGACGCTGGGCCGCGCCGGATCGGCGTCGACGAGCTTCACCTCGGAGGTAAAGGGGAAGTTCACCAGCACGAGGCCGCTGGTCCCGAGGTTGATCCCCGGGGTCAGCAGGAGCCGGCGTTGGCCTGCCTTCGCGCCGGCCTCGAACGCGGCGATGGTCCCGACGATGGCCCCAGGATGGTTCTGGTAGTTGTCACCGATGCTCGCGGCATTGGGATCGACTGTAACAGTGACGGTCGCTGGATTGGAGACGCCATGGGCGTTCACCGCGCGGACGGTGAACTTGCAGACCCCCGATAGGTTGTTGGCTCCCGAAACACTGGGCGTCGGCGTGCGCGCCGTTGGCCCGTCCTGAACGGAGAAGACGCCACCGCCCGCATCGAAACCGGCACGGATCCAGTGGCCAGGGTTTGCACAAGTGGAAAACGACGTGCGCCATGCCGCGACCGGCGCATCGCCTGGAGACAGCAGCAGACCGAGCGCCGCGCTGCCGTAACGCACACCACCTCGTTCGGGCTGGGTGAACCTGCCCATCGGGATGGTCACGGCGCTCGCGAGTCGCGGCGCGCCCGCGGAGCCCGGACCTGCGGGCGTCGGGGCCTGTTCCTCCGCCGGCCTCGCCTCGGGCGCCGGTATGATCGCGGGCGAAGTGATCACGACGACGCCGATGAGGCCCGCTGCGAGGAGAGAAGAGGCGACCAGGATCCGCATCCTATTCTGCCGTGACGGCGACCAACCCTCCCGACGACGTTGCGTCGAAACGGCCTCGAGCCTTCTTACATATGGACATTGGCCCGAACTAGGCGCCCACAGTCGCCGGCTCGCGACCGATCAGACGGGAAAGCACCTCCGCGAGCCCCCGGGAAGCGTTGGCCGGCGCGAACCGCCGCTCGATGAGTTCTCGCCCGTTGGCGCCCATGCGGCGCGCTTCGGACGGCTGCGCCAGGGCGCGGCCGAGTGCCTCCGCCAGTTCCGCGACGTCGCCCTCGGGCGTCAGCCAGCCTGTTTGTCCATCGACCACGATCTCGGGAATGGCCCCCTCGGCATAGGCGATCACGGGCAGGCCGGCCGCCGACGCCTCAGCGACTGCCAAACCGAAAGGCTCGCGGCGGGACGGATGTGCGAACACGTCCATGGCGCTCAGGAGTGCGGGCACGTCGTTGCGCCACCCTGTGAACCGGACTCGCTCGGCCACCCCAAGCCGCTGCGCCTCGGCGCGCAGGCTGGCATCGAGCGGGCCGCCGCCCACCATGACGAGGTGCGCGTCCGGGTTTGCCGGCGCCAGCCGCGCGAAGGCGTGCAGCGTATCGAGGTGGCCCTTGCCCACATCGAGGCGCCCGACGATTCCAATGACGGGCGCGCCTGGCGGGAGATCGAGCGCCGCCCGCATGGCGCCCCGATCGTCCGTCGATGAACCGGCCGCGATCACGGGATTATGGACCGTGGCGATCCGATCAGCTGGAACCCCCTGCGCGATTGCATCGTGACGTATGAAGTCGCTGATCGCGATGACCTGCTCCGAGACCTTCAGCCGCTCAACCGGGTCCGCGAGCCCGAATGCGCGCGTCGCCAAACGCATGGCCGTCGGATTTCGGCTGAAGCCCGTACTGAGCCAGGGCCCGACGACGTAGTGCAGATGGATCACGTGCGGACGCTGAAGTCGTCGCGCGATATGCGAAGCCGCCGCGCAGTCCCAGAACTGCTGGCTGGAGTAGACGACGTCAGGATCGTAGGCGCGCGCAAGCCGCGTCAACTCGCCCAGGCGGCGGCGGAAGCGCAGCAACGCTTTCGCCTTGGCGGCCATGCCCGGCATTTGCTCCCGGTAGCCCACATCCAGCCGGACGACGGGGGCCTGGGCGTCCGCCTCAAACTCACGCCAGCTTTCGCCATCGTGAGAATGATAGAGAACGCGGGCGTCGAACGCGTGGCCGCGGTGCCCCAGCAGGCGCGCGAAGACCCGCGCCTCGGAACTGTATCCGCCTTGGATCTTGACCCCGAGCAACCGCACGTCGACATCGCCCCCAAGACGCCGAATTCAGCAACGCTTAACCATCCGTGGTAGACGCCGCAAGCCTTGCTGACGACCGCGACGCGCCTGAGCGCGAAGCCGCACGGCTACGTTGCAGATCATGCGAAACAGTCGCCTCTTAAGCGCCTTCAGAATATCATTGTTCTTTATATTTGAGAGAGTGGCGGAGGCGAGGACGGGACGACCTCAAGATTCCAGCAGGGGTTTGCGATACCGGCGTGAACCAGGGAGTTCGCGTCCGTCGGCGAGGCGCACGACGTAATCCCCCGACGGCTTCGACTCCACCGCGGCGATCGCCGCCTTCCTGACCAGCCTGGAGCGATGGACGCGCACGTATCCGGCGCCTTCCAGTCGTCGAGCCATTTCCGACAGGGACGCGCGATGGAGGACGGTGGCCTGCGCGCACCGCAGCTCAACGTAGTTCCCCGCCGCCTCGATCCAAGCAATGTCGGCCAGAGGCACGAACTGACGGCGCGCCCCGTCCCTGACCTCAATGGCGTCTGCCTGAGCCGCCGCCGGGCCTGGATCCAGCCCTGGCTGAGACCGCAGCGCGCGCCATGCGGCGTAGAGTCCGACGAAGCCCACGTATCCCAACGCGTCCTTGCGGAATTCGTAGAGGAAGTCGCCAAGCGGAGCCAAGGGGGCATAGGTCGCGCCCGCCAGGCCGTAGACAGCCCATCTCAGGACCCCCATCCCGACGATGTGCAGAACGGAGAAGGCGATGAGGCCCGCCGCGTGCGCCGCGGCCGGCCGCCACCAGGGTGGGTTCAAGGGCCAGTAGCGGCGGGTGAACCACATCCACACCGGAAGCATCGCGAAGATGATGACGACGCTGGTCGTCTCCCAGACGAAAGGCTCCCAGAACGAAAGACGTCCGCCCTGCTGGCCGACGTCGTGCAGCACGCTGAAGGTATTGACCAGCGCGAAGGCTGCGAGGGCGACGGCCGAGGCCGCCAGGAAGGGTTCGTCCCCCTCCCGGCCTGAGGTGTCCGCCTCTGGATTCCACCGCTTCCCCACTGGGCCTCCGCCACTGACCTGCTCGCTCGCCACTGCAGAGTCCGGCGAAATCCCCCGTCCGCCAATATGCGGCTTACGACAAGGGGTCCTCGGCGATCTCCTCGCGGAACCGGCCGGTGTGCGCCAGGCCAAACTGGCAAAGAAAAGCCCCGACCACTCGCGCGGCCGGGGCTCGTTCCTGTCGGCCGATCCCGAAGGACCGTCCCGAGCTTATCAGCCCTTCGGCAGGGAGAAGCGGATCGGAATCCGCACCGTGCCCCCGTCGACCGGCTGGCCGTCCTTGGTCTGCGGCCGCATCTTGAAGAGCTTGGACATCTTCATGGCGGCGTCGCCGAAGCCCATGTCCGCCGGCTCTTCCGAGACGACCGAGCAGCTATCGAGTGTGCCACGTGCGTTCACCTGGCAGCTCAGCGTCGCACGGCCCTCAACCTCCATCCGCGACGCACGGTCGGGATAGTAGCGGTTGATGTCATCACCCGACGGACGGCGGAGCCAGTCCGGGTTGGTGATGACCGACGGACGCGGCGGCTCAGGCGGCGGCGCGGCGGGCGGACGGGGCTCTTCGATCCGGCGCTCGACCGGCGGAACCGGCAGCGGCGGGATCGAGGGCACGTCCGGAACCGCGACGGGCGGCCTGGGCTGCAGCTTCGGCGGCGGCGGCGGCGGCGTGTTCGGCGGCGGCGGCGGCGGAGGCGGCGGAGGCGGCGGCGGAACAGGCTTGATGAGAGCCACGTCCGTCACCTCGTCCGAGTACTCCTTGTACTTCGGTTCGAAGCGCGTCTTCCAAAGGTAGACGCCCAGCGCACCGTGCACGGCCACCGCCAGGATCATCGCGATGATGGTCCCTGGCCGACGCTTCGGCTTCGGATCATCGAACGGGTTATGCCGGGCCAGCGTTTCGTGGTGAGCATCAGTCATGGTTCACCACCTAGTTCTTGTCTTCACCGACGAGAGCCACGCTGTAGAACCCATTGTCCTGCAGCATGTTCATCACGCCCATGAAGTCGCCGTAGAGCACGTCCTTGTCCGCGCGGATAAAGATGCGCTCCTTCGTCGGGTTACGCGTCGCACCCAGTTGGGTGCGAAGATCGTCGCCCAGGCTCGGAAGGTCCGTCCGGAAGTCCTGAATGAACAGGCCGCCGTTCGGCTGGATCGAGATGTAGACCGGCTTCGGCGGATTGGTGCCGGGCGGGGCGACGGCCGGCGGCAGAGCCACCTTGACCGTCACGGCCGCCATCGGCGCCGCCACCATGAAGATGATCAGAAGCACGAGCATCACATCCACGAAGGGGGTGACGTTGATCTCGGCGTTCTGCTCCTCTTGATAGCGGCCGCCTCCGGAACTGGAGAGCTTGGCGGCCATCTAGCTTAGGCCCCCTTGTCGAGCTGCCGGGAAATCGCGTTCATCAGCTCGGCCACGAACCCTTCCGACCGCGCGCCGAAGGCGGAAATGCGGGTCTGGAAGTAGTTGTAGAAGATAACCGAGGGGATGGCCGCGAACAGGCCGAGACCGGTGGCCAGCAGCGCTTCGGCGATACCGGGCGCCACGACGGCCAGGTTGGTCGTGTTGGTGTTCGCGATACCGATGAACGAGTTCATGATCCCGTAGACCGTACCGAACAGACCGATGAACGGGCCGTTCGAGCCGACCGAGGCGAGGTACTGCATGCCGCCCGAGAGGCGACGGGCCAGCGAGGCCTGGACGGCGCTCACGGCGTGGGCGGCGCGGTCGATCGTGGTGTCGCGGTGCTCGCCGGCGATCTGCAGGCCAGCCTGACGGCTGAGCTCGATTTCCTGGGCGGCGGCGGCGGCCATGTCGGCCAGCGGGTTGCCGTCGAACTCTTCGCTGAGCGCGATGCGGCTCATGTCGGTGATCGACTTGGCGCCGCGGAAGGATTCCACGAAGCCGTCCGACGTCTTGTTCAGCGCGTTGAACTCGAGGATCTTGGTGACGAGGATCGTCCAGCTCAGCACCGAGGCGAGAGCCAGGCCGATCATGATCACCTTCACGACGGGGTCGGCGTCCATGAACATGGTGCCGACGTTCAGCTTGCCGGCGTTCTTCATGGTCGGCGGGTCGGCCGATTCCGGAGTGGCGGCGGCGTCGGCGGCCGGGGCGGCGGC
>NZ_JANINU010000301.1 GCF_024508875.1 Phenylobacterium sp. | reverse complement strand
CGTCACCGTTTGGCGCGTCGACGCCGAGCGCGGCCTGATCCTGGTCAAGGGCGCCGTCCCTGGCTCGGAAGGCTCGTTCGTGAAGATCCGCGACGCCGTGAAGGTGGCCCTTCCGGCCGACGCGCCGAAGCCGGGCGCCTTCAAGGCCGCCGGCGCTCAGCCGACGCCCGCCGAAGAGCCCGCGGTGACCGAAGCCCCGGCCGAAGAGGCCGCGGCGACCGAAGCTGGGGATCAAGCGTAATGAAACTCGACGTCATCAAGCTCGACGGCGGGAAGGGCGGCTCGATCGAGCTGGCCGACGATATCTTCGGCATCGAAGAGATCCGCGGCGACATCCTGCAGCGCGTCGTGACCTGGCAACTGGCCAAGCGCCGCGCCGGGACCCACAAGATCCAGGTCCGCAACGAAGTCTCGCGGACCTCGAAGAAGATGTACAAGCAGAAGGGCACCGGCGGCGCCCGTCACGGCTCGCGCCGGGCGGCCCAGTTCGTCGGCGGCGCCAAGGCCCACGGGCCGGTGGTCCGCAGCCACGCCTTCGACCTGCCCAAGAAGGTCCGCGCCCTGGCCCTGCGCCACGCGCTGTCCTCGAAGGCCAAGGACGGCTCGCTCATCGTCCTGGACTCGGTCTCGCTGAAGGACGCCAAGACGGCCGCCCTGCGCGACCAGCTCGGCAAGCTCGGCGTCACCCACGCGCTGGTGATCGCCGGCGCCGAGGTGGACAAGAACTTCGGCCTGGCCGCGCGCAACATCCCGAACGTGGATGTGCTGCCGAACGCCGGCCTGAACGTCTACGACGTGCTGCGTCGCAAGACCCTGGTCCTGACCAAGGACGCGGTCGAAGCGATCCAGGCGCGCTTCCAGCCTAAGGAGGCCGCGTGATGGCCGTGGAACCCACCGCTCGTCACTACGACACCATCCTGTCGCCGATCATCACGGAAAAGGCCACGCTGCTCTCGGAGCAGAACAAGGTCGTCTTCCGCGTCGCCGGCGACGCTTCCAAGGACGAGATCGCCGCGGCGGTCGAGGCGCTGTTCAAGGTCAACGTCACGAAGGTCAACACGATCAACGTGAAGGGCAAGACCAAGCGGTTCCGCGGCATCGTGGGCAAGCGCTCGGACGTCAAGAAAGCGATCGTGACGCTGGCCGAAGGCCAGTCGATCGACATCACCACGGGGCTCTAAGTCGATGGCTCTGAAGCAGTTCAACCCGACTTCGCCGGGCCGCCGTCAGCTCGTCCTGGTCGACAAGTCCGAGCTCCACAAGGGCCGGCCTGAGAAGTCGCTCGTCGAAGGCCTGACCAAGTCGGGCGGTCGCGGCGGCAACGGCCGCGTCGCGGTCCGCTTCCGCGGCGGCGGCGCCAAGCGCCTGTACCGCGTCGTGGACTTCAAGCGTCGCAAGTTCGACGTGCCGGCCACGGTCGAGCGCCTCGAGTACGACCCGAACCGTTCGGCCTTCATCGCCCTGGTGAAGTACGCCGACGGCGAGCTGGCCTACATCCTGGCCCCGCAGCGCCTGAAGGCCGGCGACCAGGTGATCGCCGCCGAGAAGGCCGACGTGAAGCCGGGCAACGCCATGCCGCTGCGCGGCATGCCGATCGGCACGATCATCCACAACGTCGAGCTGAAGCCCCTGAAGGGCGGCCAGATCGCCCGTTCGGCCGGGGCCTACGCCCAACTAGTCGGCCGTGACGCCGGCTATGCTCAGATCCGCCTGAACTCGGGCGAGCTGCGGATGGTGATGGACACCTGCATGGCCACGGTCGGCGCGGTGTCGAACCCGGACCATATGAACGAGAACCTCGGCAAGGCCGGGCGCGCTCGTCACAAGGGCCGTCGCCCGCACGTCCGCGGCGTCGCCATGAACCCGATCGACCACCCGCACGGCGGCGGCGAAGGCCGCACCTCGGGCGGCCGTCACCCGGTCAGCCCGTGGGGCCAACCCACGAAGGGCCGGAAGACCCGCAAGAACAAGGCGACGGACAAGTTCATCATCCG
>NZ_JANINU010000300.1 GCF_024508875.1 Phenylobacterium sp. | reverse complement strand
GGGCGCCGGCATTTCAGCGTTCCGTTTCTTTGTTCGTGAGGTTGCGGATGGCGGGTCCCAGCTTTTCCAGGGGGAGCTGGCGTTCGACCGCGCCGATTTCGAAGGCCGCACGGGGCATGCCGTAGACGACACAGGTCGCCTCGTCCTGACCCAGCGTCCGAGCCCCGGCCTGCCGCATCGCGAGCAGGCCGCGGGCCCCATCGCGACCCATGCCGGTCAGGATCACGCCGAGGGCATGCTCCTTCGCGGCGCGGGCCACCGAAGAGAAGAGGACGTCCACCGATGGGCAGTGGCCGCTGACGGGATCGCCTTGGGTGACGCGGCACCGCAGGTTCCGCGTGCCCTCGACCTCCAGGTGGAAGTCGCCGCCCGGAGCGACGTAGACGCGGCCGGGCACGAGGGGATCTCCGTTGCGCGCCTCCGACACCGTGGCCGCGCAGGTGCGGTTCAGGCGCTCGGCGAAGCTTCTGGTGAAGCTGGCCGGCATATGCTGGGTGATGACAGTCGGCGCGCAGTTGGCCGGCAGGCGCTCGATGATGTTGAGCAGGGCCTCGACGCCGCCCGTGGACGAGCCGATCGCGACGATCTTGTCCGAGGGCGTGAACGTGTCGACCGGCGCCGGCTCCGGGCGGGCGACGCGTGCGCGCACGCGGGCGCGGGCCGCGATCTTCACCTTTTCGGCCAGGCGGCTGAAGCCGATCGGGTCGGCGCCGCCGGGCTTCTCGACGCATTCCACGGCGCCCAGTTCCAGGGCGGCGAGGGTCGCCTCGGCGCCGCGGCTGGTCAGGGTCGAGACCATCACCACCGGCATCGGCCGCAGGCGCATGATGCGCTCCAGGAAGTCGAGGCCGTTCATGTTCGGCATCTCGACGTCCAGGGTGATGACGTCGGGGTTCAGGGCCTTGATGGCCTCGCGGGCCTGCAACGGGTCGCCGGCCTCGCCGACGACCTCCAGTTCGGGGTCGGCAGAGAGCGACGCGCTGATCAGGCGGCGCATGGTGCTGCTGTCGTCGACGACGAGGACTCGGGTCATCGGGCGGGCTCGATCCGGCGATAGGTGGTGACGCCATCCGGCTTGTAGGCGGTGACCGCCGGGCCTTGGATGCGTTCGGAATGGCCGATGTAGAGGGCGCCGCCCACCGCGTTCAGCGGCGCGAACCGGCTCCACAGGCGGGCCTGGGTGTCATCTTCGAAGTAGATGGCGACGTTGCGGCAGAAGATGGCGTCGAACTTGCCCTTCATCGGCCAGTCGCCGATCAGGTTCAGCTCGTTGAACGTGATGAGCTCGCGCAGGTCGTCCGACATCTTCACCCGACCGTCGGCGCCCGGGGAGGTCCACCGCTTGCGGTAGGCGTCGGGGATGCCTTCCAGCAGGTGCGGCGCGTAGGCGCCGCCGCGGCCTTCGGCGACCATGTTCGGGTCGATGTCGGTGGCGAGGATCTTCACGTCGCGGTCCGCGGCCTCGGGCATCAGCGACAGGATGGTCATCGCGATCGAGAACGGCTCTTGGCCGCTCGAGCAGGCCGCCGACCAGATCCGCACCTTGCCGCCCCGCCGCGCGCCGTCCAGCAGCGGCGGCAGGATCTTGTCGCGCAGGTGGTCGAAGTGGTGCGGCTCACGGAAGAAGCGCGTCACGTTGGTCGTGAGCGCCGCCAGCATCTTCTGGCGCTCGTCGAGGCCTTCGGCCCCAGAGACGAGAGCGCAGTAGTCGTTGAAGCTCGTGAGACCCAGCGCGCGCAGGCGTTTCGCCAGTCTGGAATAGACCAGCGTCGCCTTCGCTTCGGGCAGGTGGATGCCGGCGTCGCCATGCACCATCGCCGAGATCTTGCGGAAATCGGCTTCGGTGAAGGCGAATTCGCCATCGACCATATTGGCGCCCGGGCGCGTGGATGTCGGCGCGCTCGCAGTCATCAGGCGGCTTCCAGCTCCATGTCCGGCACGACGCGATCGAGGCCGATCAGGCTGATCATGCGGCCGTCCATGGCGATCAGGCCGCGGATGAA
>NZ_JANINU010000299.1 GCF_024508875.1 Phenylobacterium sp. | reverse complement strand
GCGGCGCTTGCCTTCGTACATCAGGTGGGCCGTGCAGCGGGCGCCGGTCATGCCGTAGGGGTGGCCGATCGAGATCGAGCCGCCCGAGACGTTGTACTTGGCCGGGTCGATGCCGAGCTTGTCGCGGCAGTACAGGACCTGCGAGGCGAAGGCCTCATTGAGTTCCCAGATGTCGATGTCGTCGATGGTCAGGCCGTTGCGCTCCAGGAGCTTCGGGATCGCGAAGACCGGGCCGATGCCCATCTCTTCCGGACCGCAGCCCGCCACGGCCATGCCGCGATAGGCGCCCAGGGCCTTCAGGCCGCGTTTCTCGGCTTCCTTGCGCTCCATCAGCACCACGGCGGCGGCGCCGTCCGAGAGCTGCGAGGCGTTGCCGGCGGTGACGAACTTGCCTTCCTTCACGTAGCGGCCGCCCTTGAACACCGGGGCCAGCTTCTGCAGGTCGGCCAGGGTCGTCTGCGGGCGGTTGCCCTCGTCGGCGCTGATCGTGATCTCCTTGTCGGTGACCTCGCCCGTCTCCTTGTTGGCCACCTTCATCACGGTGGTGACCGGCACGATCTCGTCGTTGAAGCGGCCTTCGGCCTGGGCCTGGGCGGTGCGCTGCTGAGACTGCAGCGAATACTCGTCCTGCGCCTCGCGGCTGACGCCGTAGCGATCGGCCACGATCTCGGCGGTCTCGATCATCGAGGTCCAGAGTTCCGGCACGTGCTCGTTCAGCCACGGGTCGAAGCCCATGAAGCGGTTCACCTTGTCGTTCTGCACCAGGCTGATCGACTCGATGCCGGCGCCGATGGCGACCTGCGCGCCGTCGTTGATGATGTACTTGGCGGCCGTGGCCACGCCCATCAGGCCCGAGCTGCACTGGCGGTCGATGGTCATGCCCGAGACGGTGTTGGGCAGGCCCGCGCGGAGCGCGGCTTGCCGGGCGATGTTGTTGCCGGTCGTGCCCTGCTGCAGCGCGCAGCCCATGGCCACGTCGTCCACTTCGCCCGGGTCGATCCCGGCCTGGGCCACGGCGGCGCGGATGGCCTCGGCGCCCAGCGTCGCGCCGTAGGTGTTGTTGAAGGCGCCGCGATAGGCCTTGCCGATGGGGGTCCGCTTGGCGGCGACGATGACGGCTTCACGCATTCGGGGAGGATCCTGCTTTCCGTTGGGTCAAACTTCGGGTGTGAAAAAGGCGGGGCGGCCCAGGGACCGCCCCGCCTGGATTTCAGGTCAGCGCTTGTAGTCGGCCAGCTTCTTGCCGTCGGCCACCAGCGTCTCCAGCGCGGCGGACGGCTTGAAGTCGTCGCCCATCGTGCCCTGGAATTCCTTCATCTTGGCCAGCACCTTGTCGGCGCCGATCTGGTCGCCGTAGTGCATCGGGCCGCCGCGGTAGACGGGCCAGCCGTAGCCGTTGACCCAGACCACGTCGACGTCCGACGGGCGGATCGCCTTGCCCTCTTCGAGGATCTTCATGCCCTCGTTGATCATCGGATAGATGCAGCGCTCCAGGATCTCCTGGTCGCTGATCTTCCGCGGATTGCGGCCGCTCTTCACGATGAAGTCGTGGATGATCTTCTCGGTCACCGGCGACGGCTTGGCGTTGCGGTTCTCGTCGTAGTCGTAGTAGCCGGCGCCCGTCTTCTGGCCGCGGCGATCCATCTCGCACAGCACGTCGCGGATGGTGGCCCCGTTCGACTTCTCCTTCACCCACCCGATGTCCAGGCCGGCCAGGTCGCTCATGGCGAACGGGCCCATGGGGAAGCCGAAGTCGTAGAGGACGCGGTCCACGTCCCAGGGCATCGCGCCCTCCATGACCAGCTTGTTCGCCTCGCGCTGGCGCTGCGCCAGGATGCGGTTGCCGACGAAGCCGGGGGTCACGCCCACCAGCACCGCGATCTTGCCGATCTTCTTGGCGAGCTTCATCGACGTGGCGATCACGTCCTTGGCCGTGTGGTCGGCGCGGACGATCTCCAGCAGCTTCATGACGTTGGCCGGCGAGAAGAAGTGCAGGCCGATCACGTCCTCGGGACGGCTGGTCACCGAGGCGATCTCGTCGATGTTCAGGCCCGAGGTGTTGGTGGCCAG
>NZ_JANINU010000298.1 GCF_024508875.1 Phenylobacterium sp. | reverse complement strand
TCTCGCGGATGAACTTCAGCAGGGTCTCGCGGTCGGGCACGCCTTTGGCAAAGCGCGTGGACTTCGGCATCTTCGATTTGGCCATCGTCCGTGCTTTAGCACCTTTGGCGGCGGAAGGGGCCTCAGCCGTTCAGGAACGCCACGATCTCGCGGTACGCCGAGCGGTCCTGCAGCATGAAGAGGTGCCCGCCTTCGTACCAGCGCAGCTCGGCGCCCGGGATGCGGGCGGCCATCTTCCCCTGGGTGGCGGGCAGGGCGATGCCGTCGTAGCGGCCGGCGGCGATCAGGGTGGGGCAGGCGATCTGCGGCAGCCTATCCCAGGTGTCGTGCGCGGCGCGGGCTTCGAGCTGGCGGTGCGCGCCCTCGGCCCGGCCAGGCTCGCCCGCGAAGGGGTCGTTCGCGCTCATCTGCACCAGCTTCTCGTACTCGTCGGGGTTGGCGGCGGCCCAGGCCGCATCGCGGCGGGTATCGCTGACGGGAAGGAGGAAGCGGGCGCGTTCCTCGCCCTTCAGGTGCTCGATCTCGTGGAACGGGTAGGAGGCGCCGCCTTCGCCGCCGGGCGAGGTGCAGACCAGGACCAGCCGGCTGACCCGCTGCGGATGCCGCAGGACCAGCTCCTGGGCCACCATGCCGCCGAACGAGACGCCGATCACGCGGACCGCGTCCCACCCAACGTGGTCCAGCAGCGCCGCGGCGTCGTCGGCGTAGTCGGCCATGGAATAGGGGACATCCGGCTTGTCGGTCCGGCCCAGCCCGCGCTGGTTGTAGGCCAGCAGGTCGAACGCCTTGGCCAGCGGCGAGGCGAAGACGTTGGGCTGGACCCGCAGGTCGCCGCCGGTGCCGGAGATGAATAGCAGCGGCGGGCCGGACCCAGCGCGCTCGAAATGGACGTTCAGGCCGTTGAGATGGGCGGTGGGCATGGGGGCAGGTTAGCCGACCCGCCGTCAGGCGCCAGCGGTCAGGCGCCACCGGTCAGGCGCGGGCGGCCTCGAGGATCATGTCCGACACCTCACTGGCGTGCGTAAGTATGCCCAGGTGGCCGGCGGAGAGCTCGACGGTCTTTGCCTTCATCCGGCCGGCCATGAACCGCTGCAGGTTCGGGTCGATGATCCGGTCCAGCTTCGAGACCTGATAGAACGTCGGCCGCGACCTCCAGGCGGCCTGGGTGACGCGGGCCTGGAACAGTTCGTCCGAGATGCGGCCCTGGACGGCGTACAGCATCTTCGCCGTCGCCAGGTCCAGGCCATCGGCGAAGTCGCGGACGAAGACCTCCTCGCTCAGGCCCGCGTAGCCGCCGCTGCGGACGAGGGGGGCGGGCGGCGTGGGATAGGTGCGGGCCAGCGCGGCGTAGTCCTCGTTCGCGTCGGGGGCGCGGGCTGAGCAGTAGACGAGGGCCGAGACCTTGGGGTCGACGCCGACCTCGGTGATCACCTCGCCGCCGTACGAATGGGCGACCAGCACGGTCGGGCCGTCCTGTAGCGCCAGAATGCGGCGGGTGTAGTCGCAATCCTCGACCAGAGTCCGCAGCGGGTTCTGCACGGCGGTGGCGTTGAGGCCGGCGGCCTGCAGGTGAGGGATTACCCGTGACCACGACGATCCGTCGGCGTAGGCGCCGTGGACCAGCACGACGTTGCGGGCTTTGAAAGCGGTCGCGGCCTTCGCCGGCGCGGCGACGGCGGCTGCGGCGGCCAGGGCAAGCATGGCGCGGCGGTCCATCATGGCGGACATCCCCTCGCGGCGTCGAAGCCGCGAGGTTAGGCGCGAAGGCGAGTTTCCGCCAGGGTGGGCTAGAAGGGTGTCTCGTCGTCGGCGATGTCGGCCGTGGCGGGCGCAGCTTTCTTCGCGGCGGGCTTCTTGGCGGCCGCCTTCTTCTTCGCGGGCGCCTTCTTGGTCGTGGCTTTGGCCTCGCCATCGGCCTTCTTGGCTGCGCGGGCCGGCTTCTTCTTGCCGCCGCCGCCCTTGGCCGCGCGTTCGGCGATCAGGGCGATCGCCTGCTCCAGGGTCACCGACATGGGATCGGCGCCGCGGGGGACGTTGGCGTTGGTCGAGCCGTGCTTGATGTAGGGGCCGTAGCGGCCCGAGAGCA
>NZ_JANINU010000297.1 GCF_024508875.1 Phenylobacterium sp. | reverse complement strand
TCGCCATCGGGTGAGCATCCCGACGGAAGCCTTGGAAAAAGCGGTCGAACTGCTCGTGCACCATCGTGTGGTACGTGATGTTCTTGTCGAACTCGGCGAACTCGCTCGCGCTCGGCAGCTCGCCGTGCAGCAGCAGGTAGCAGACTTCGAGGAAGCTCGACTTTTCGGCCAGTTGGTCGATGGGGTAGCCGCGGTGCAGCAGCACGCCCTTGTCGCCGTCGATGAAGGTGATCTTGCTCTCGCAGGAGGCCGTCGAGGTGAAGCCCGGGTCGTAGGTGAAGACGTCGGCTTCCGCGTACAGTTTGCGGATGTCGACCACCGGCGGGCCATCGGTGCCGTGTTGCACCGGCAGGCTGACCGACTTTCCGTCGATTTCGAACTTCGCCGTATCGGCCATGAGACCCCCTTCGCGGCTGCGAGATGAAACAACTGTTGGGGCGCTTATACCCCTTTACGAACCCTTGGAAAGCGCGTCGTCGATCCGCCCGAGGCTCTCGTCGCGGCCCAGGGCGGTCATCGCCCCCGCGAGGTCCGGGGCGGGCGAACCGCCCGAGAGCACCGCGCGCAATTGCGGCCCGAATTTCCCGAGCCCGACGCCTTCCGCCTCGGCGAAACGCCGTAGAGCTTCCTCAAGGGCAGGCACGCCCCAGTCGGCGACGTTCGCAAGCGCAGCGCGCAGCCGCGCGAAACGCTCGCTGAGCTCGGCCTCTGCAAGCTGGCCCCGGGTCTTCTCCGGAAGCTCCAGCGGCCGCGTCTTCAGGGCGAACAGCACCGCGTCGGCCAGCTCCAGCGTCGTCTTGGCGCCGTCGCGCACGAACGGGATCGTCCGCTCGATCAGCGCCTCGTCGCCAGGGTGCAGTTTCACGTCGCGGCTCTTCAGGATCTTGGCCACGAGGTCGGCCAGCCGCTTCGGCTCGGCCAGGCGGATGTAGTGGTTGTTGAGGTGGTTCAGCTTGTCCCAGTCCAGCCGGGCCGGCGCGCTGACCACGTCCACGATGTCGAACCAGGCGATCGCCTGCGCGTCCGAGAAGATCTCGTCGTCCCCGTGGCCCCAGCCCAGCTTGGCCAGATAGTTGCGCATCGCCTCGGGCAGGTAGCCCATGTCGTCGAACTCGCTCACCGCCTGCGAGCCATGCCGCTTCGACAGCTTCTTGCCGTCGGGGCCATTGATCATCGGCAGGTGCGCCCAGGCCGGGACCTCCCAGCCGAGGCCCTGGTAGATCAGCGTCTGCCGGGCGGCGTTGTTCAGGTGGTCGTCGCCGCGAATGACGTGGGTGATCCCCATCTCGTGGTCGTCGACCACCACGGCGAGATTGTAGGTCGGCGAGCCGTCCGTGCGTAGCAGGATCAGATCGTCCAGCGTGCGGTTCTCGAAACGGATCGCGCCCTTCACCTTGTCGTCGACGATGGTCTCGCCTTCCAGGGGCGCCTTCAGGCGGACGACGAACGGACGGTCGGGCGCGTCGTTGGGCGCGGCGTCGCGCCACGGCGAGCGGATCACGCGGCCCTCGGCGCGCGCCGTCTCCCGCTCGGCCTCAAGTTCTTCGGGTGTCATGTAGTCGCGGTAGGCCGAGCCACGCGCCAGCATCTCCTCCACCGCGGCGCGGTGACGGTCGGCCCGCGCGAACTGGAAGACGGGCGGCTCATCCGGCTCCAGCCCAAGCCACCGCATCCCGTCGAAGATCACCTGGACCGCGGCCTCGGTCGACCGTTCGCGATCGGTGTCTTCGATACGCAGCAGGAACTGACCGCCGGTGTGGCGGGCGTAGAGCCAGTTGAACAGGGCCACTCGCGCCGTGCCGATGTGCATCATGCCGGTGGGCGAGGGGGCGATGCGGGTGCGGACGGGTCGGTCGGTCATCGTGTCGTTCGAAAGGAGCCTTCGGGGGCGGCCTCTTAGCACGGCGCCCCGAAAAGAAAACGCCGCCGCGCCTCGGGAGCGCGGCGGCGATGGTACGCGTACGCTTACTGGTACTAAAGCTTAGGCGAGCGCGGTCCGACGGCGGCGCAGGGCCGAGCCGGCCAGGCCGAAGCCCGAGATCATGAGCGCCCAGGTGGCCGGCTCCGGCACGGGCTGCACGCTGATCGAATCCAGGCGGTATCCGTCGGCGGCGTCGTTGTTGTTGCCGAACCAGAACTCCTTGTAGGCGCCGGTATTGAGCGCGACGGTATAGACTTGGTCGTCGCCCGAGCCGCTGACCCACCAGCCGCCGCCCGGGCTGTTGACGCCCATGGTCGTGCCCGGGCCGTCGAAGATGCCGCCGTAGCCCAGCCACTGCAGCTTGCCGTCCAGGGTTACGCCGTAGAGCTTCAGGGTGTCGTTGTTGTCCACGCGGTCGAAGGTGGCGGTCAGCATCGACACGCCCTGCGAGACCGAGACGCGCAGCAGTTCGTTCGTGCCGTCGGCATCGACCTGGTTGCACTGGTTGGCGGCCTCGCCGGCCCAGCAGACGCCGATGCCCGCGCCCTCGCGGCGGATCTGCTTCGGGTCCAGCGTCGCAAGCACCGTAGCGGCGTCCTGGCCGTTCCATTGGTTCTGGAAGTTGGTCGGCGTCATGGCGCCGAAGCTGTAGCCGGTAGCCGACACGGTGATGCCCGACTGCGTCTGGGTCAGGGCCACGCCCGTGCCGAGCGTCGCGTTGGCGCCGCCGAAGTTGAAGGTGACCGCGGCCGAAGCCGGCGCGGCCAGGGCGAAGGCGGCGGCCGTCGCGGCGGCGACCGTAGCAAAACGAAACATGCGAACTATCCCCATCGGCCGGACTTGGCCTTCTGGCCCCGCCGCTGCAAGTTGTGCGCCGGGGCCGGGCAGGGGCGTGGATTGAGCGTAGGCATCTCCGAGGCGGCGTTCGACGCGGCGGCGCCGTCGCCCCGTCGCTGGCTGGGCTGGGCGCGCGACCAGGTCGAGGCCCAGGCCGACCGCTGGACGCTCTGGACCCCCGTCGCGCTCGGCTGTGGGTGCGCGCTCTATTTCGGCCTGCAGCGCGAGCCCCAGGCCTGGGTAGCGTGGAGTGTGCTGCCGCTCGTGGCGCTGCTGCTCCTCGCCACCCGCTGGAGCATCTGGCGCTGGACCACCATCGCGCTTGTCCTGGCCGCCTGCGCCTTGGGCGGCTTCGCGGTGGCCAAGCTGCGCACCGAGGCGGTGAAGGCGCCGGTGGCCCAACCGCGGACCCGGCCGCAGGTCGTCGAGGCTTGGGTCATCGACATCGCCCAGCCGGGCGAGGGCGGCCAGCGCTTGCTCCCGGCCCCCATTCGGGTCGGCGACTGGACAGCGCGAGACACGCCGATCCGCGCGCGCGTCACCCTGCGCCCGGGCATGGCGCTGCCGAAGCCCGGCGAAGCGGTGCGGCTGCTCGCGATCCTCAACCCGCCGCCGCCGCCCGCCAGCCCCGGCGCCTACGACTTCGCCCGCGACGCCTGGTTCGAAAGCGTCGGCGCCGTCGGCCTGGCGCTGCGCGAGCCCGAACCGGTCGCCGCGCCGCCGCCCGCGCCCCTTCGCCTGCGCCTGGCCATGGCGGTCAACGCCACGCGCTGGACGCTGACCCAGCGCATCGTCGCCGCCCTCGGCCCCGAGACCGGCGGTCTCGCCGCGGCCATGACCACGGGCCACGAGGCGTTCATTCCGCGCGAGCAGGTCGACAACCTGCGGGCCGCCGGCCTGGCGCACATCGTCTCGATCAGCGGTCTGCACATGGCCATCGTCGGCGGCTTCGCCTTTGCCGCCGCCCGGCTTGGGGTCGCGGCCTGGCCCTGGCTGGCCCTCCGCGTACCGGGCAAGAAGATCGCCGCGGCGGTCGGCCTTGCCGCGGTCGGCGGCTATCTCGTCCTCTCCGGCGCGCCGCCTCCGGCCGAACGCGCCGCGATCACCGCAGCCGTGGCCTTCGCCGCGATGCTGGTCGACCGACAGGCCATCAGCCTGCACGCCCTGGCGCTCGCGGCCATGGGCGTCCTGCTGCTCCAGCCCGAAGCGGTCACCGAGCCCGGCTTCCAGATGTCGTTCGCCGCCACCGCCGCCCTGGTGGCCCTGGCCGAGATCTGGCCGCGCCCGGTCAAGGAGATCTCCGTCCCCTGGCCGATCCGCACCTTGCAGGCCGCCGGCGCCTGGACCGCCGCCAGCCTGGCGGTGAGCTTCGTGGCTGGCCTCGCCACCGGCCCCTTCGCCATCCAGCACTTCAACCGCGTCTCCACCTGGGGCCTGCTGGCCAACCTCGCCGTGGCGCCGATCTCCTCGTTCCTGATGATGCCGGGCCTGGCCCTGGGGGCGACCCTGACGCCGTTCGGTATCGGCCAGGCGCCGTTGGAACTGGCCGGCTGGTCCATCGGCCTGATGAACCGCATCGCCGCCATCGCCGCCGCCGCGCCGGCGTCCCAGGTGGTGGTCCCCAGCGCGCCGGACTGGGTGCTGCCGCTGAGCTTCCTGGGCCTCTTGCTCACCTGCCTCTGGCGCGGGCCGCTGCGCTGGCTCGGGCTGCCGTTGGCCCTGGCGATCCTCTGGGCGCCGCGTCCGCCCCCGCCCACAGTGTGGGTCTCCGCCGACGGCGCCGCCGTGGCCGTCCGGGACGGTCGGACCGCCGTCCTGCTGCGCCCCGACGTCAAGCGGTTCGGCGCCGAGCTGTGGGCCCGCCGGCGCGGCCTCACGCCCATCGAGACCGAGGCCGAGCGGGACACCCGCTTCCAGTGCGACACCTGGAGCTGCGCGCCGGCCGCGGCCGCCCCGGTGCGGCTCGCAGCGGCCTGGAACCTGCGACGGCCGCTGAAGCCCGGGCGGCTGGACGCCCTTTGCGCAAACGCCGAGGTCGTGGTCCTGCGCAACGACGTCAGGCCCCAGGCGTGCGCGGCGCCCCTGGTGCTGACCGGCGCCGACTTCGCCCGCGGCGGCTCGGCCGAGCTCTATCGCCAGGGCGCCGGCTGGCGCATTGTCTGGGCGCAGGACGTGCGCGGCCGCCGTCCGTGGACCTGGGGCTACGATCCGCGATGATGTTCGCCAGACCCCTGCGGGAACGCGTCCGCGCGGGCGAGATCACCAGCAGCGTGCGCATCTGGCTGACGCCCCGGGTGAAGGTCGGCGGCCGCTACCGCCTGCTCGACGGCCACGTCGAGGTCACCCGCCTGCAGGAGATCGACCTCTCCGACGTCGACGACGCCATGGCGCGGGCAGGGGGCTTCGACAGCCTGGACGCCCTCATGGACACCGCCCGCCACGGTCGTGGCGAGCGGGTCTTCCTGGTCGATTTCGTCTTCGTGCCCGACTGATCGGTTCAGCGCGCCGACGCGATGGGCGTTTCCCGGTCCAGGAACGCGCGGATGGCGGCCACCGTGGCCTTGGGCTGCTCCTCCATCAGCCAGTGACCGGAGTCCGCGATCACCACGCCCTCGACGTTGTCCGCCCCAGCCTCCGTCACCGACGCCATGGTCGCGCCGAAGGACTTCGCTCCGCCGACGGCCAGCACCGGCATCGTCAGCTTGCCGTGCGACACCAGCCAGGCGCGGTTGTCGATGGCGTCCTGGTCGAAGGCGGCAAACTGGGCGAACCCGGCGTGCATGCGCCCGGGCCCGGCGTACAGCTTCGCGTAGTGCTGCCGCGAGGCTTCGGGGAAGTGCGCGGGATCGGCGGAGAACTCGTTCCAGAACCGGTCGAGGTAGATCCGCTCGCGCCCGGCCACCAGCCGCTCCATGTCGGGCCCGCCGAACCGGAAGTGCCACAGCAGCGGGTTCTTCAGGATCTCCTCCCACGGCCCGATGCCGGGCACGGGCGCGTCCATCAGCACCAGCTTGGTCACCCGGTCGGGATGCCGGGCGGCGAAGGCGTAGGCGACCATGTTGCCTATGTCGTGCGCCACCACGTCGGCGCGCGGCGTCTTCAGTGCGTCCATGACGCCGGCGACGTCCTCGGCCTCGTTGGCCTTCTCGAAGCCTTTCGTGGCCGTGGCCGACAGGCCCATGCCGCGCAGGTCGGGCACGATCACCGTGTGGTCCCGCGCCAGCTCGGCCGCCAGCGGAATCCACATGTCGCCGGTGTCGCCGTAGCCATGCAGCAGCACGACGGCCGGCCCCTTTCCGCCGACGCGGACGTGGATCGTCGTGCCGTTCGTCGCCACCTCCTGCGTGCGGAAGCCGGGCGGGAAGTCGAACGCCGCGGCCGTGGCCGGCAGGGGCGCGACGGCCATCGTCAGGGCGGCGCCCGCAAGGGCGAGGCGGCGAAGCGAATGCAGAATGTTCATCGGCGGTCTCCTGTCAGCGCCTTTCGTGTGAGGCAAAGATAGACAGGCCCGTCGCTGGGGATTAGCCAGAGTTTGCGCCAAGCATTTTTGAGCCGAGAGCAAAGATGGCGGTGATCGCCGTGGATCGAGCCCGCGAGCTCGAGGTCTTCTCCGCCGTGGCGGCCAGCGGCAGCTTCTCGGCTGCTGGGCGAGGCCTGTCGCTGACGCCTTCGGCCGTGAGCCGGACCATTGATCGCATCGAGGCGCGGCTGGGCGCCCGCCTGCTGCTGCGTACGACCCGCGCCCTGACGCTCACGGCCGAGGGGCAGGCCTACCTCGCGGCGGCCCGGCGAATCCTGGCTGACCTCGACGAGGCCGAGCGCGCCATCGCCGACCAGGGCGCCCCGCGCGGGCGCATCCGCGTCAGCGCCGCCGTCTCGCACGGTCGGGTCTGCATCGTGCCTCTGCTCGGTGAGTTCGCCCGTCGCCATCCGCAGATCCTCGTCGACATCAACCTCAGCGACGAGCGGGCGGACGTGGCGGCGGGGCAGGCGGACGTGGCGATCCGCGCCGGCCCGCTGGCCGACAGCCCCCTTATGGCGCGGCGCCTCAGCGAGAACGGGCGCTCTGTCGTCGCCTCGCCGGACTACCTGGCCAGGCATGGGACGCCCCAGACGCCTGAAGACCTGCTGGGCCACAACTGCCTGAACTTCAATTTCCGGCGGGCCGAGCCGATCTGGCCCTTCCGCAGGAACGGGACCGACTACGCCTTGGCCGTTCGCGGGAACATCGAGGCCAACAGCGGCGAGACGTTGCTGCAACTCGCCCTGGACGGCGTCGGCGTCGCCCGCCTGGGGGACTTCGGCCTCGGTGAAGCGATCTCGCAGGGCCGGCTCGTCCGGCTGCTGGAGGCGTTCAACCCGGGCGACCGGGAGGTGTTCCACGCGGTCTTCGTCGGCGGCCCGCACATGCCGGCTCGCACGCGCGTCTTCGTGGACTACTTGGCCGAGCGCTTCGCGCCGACTGCGAAGGCGCCGCGATAGCGCTGCCGTCGCGTCGCGGATTGATCCTCCGCGCCAAAGATGGCAGCGGACGTCCGACCCGAACGACGAGGTGGATGATGTCCGACCGCAAGCTGCATCCCGAGACGCTGGCCCTTCACGCCGGCTGGCGCGCCGATCCCTCGACGGGCTCGGTGGCGGTGCCCATCCACCAGACGACGTCGTACCAGTTCCGCGACACCGACCACGCCTCCGCGCTGTTCGCGCTGCAGGAGCTGGGCAACATCTACACGCGCATCATGAACCCCACGACCGATGTGCTGGAGCAGCGCATCGCGGCCCTGGAGGGCGGCGCCGCGGCCCTGGCCGTCGCCTCGGGCCAGGCGGCCTCTGCCCTCGCGCTGCAGACCCTGGCCAAGGTGGGCGACAACGTCGTCAGCTCCACCGCGCTCTACGGCGGCACCTGGAACCTGTTCGCCAACACCCTGCGCGACCAGGGCATCGAAGTGCGCTTCGTCGACCCGGCCGATCCCGAGAACTTCGCGCGCGCCACCGACGAAAAGACCCGCGCCTACTACGCCGAGACGCTGCCCAACCCGAAGCTGGAGGTCTTCCCGATCGCCGAGGTCGCCGCCATCGGCCGGGCGCGGGGAATCCCGCTCATCATGGACAACACGGCGGCCCCGCTGCTGTGCAAGCCGCTGGCCCACGGCGCGGCCATCGTCGTCTATTCGGCGACGAAGTACCTCGGCGGCCACGGCACTTCGATCGGCGGTCTCATCGTCGACGGCGGCGCGTTTGACTGGGCCGCGGCCGGCGAGCGCCAGCCCGCGCTGAACACGCCCGATCCCTCGTACCACGGCGCGATCTGGACCGAGGCGGTGAAGCCGCTGGGCCCGGTCGCCTACGTCATGCGCGCCCGGACGGTCCTGCTGCGCGACCTCGGCGCGGCGCTGTCGCCCTTCAACGCCTTCCAGCTCCTGCAGGGCGTCGAAACCCTGGCCCTGCGCATGCCGCGCCACTGCGAGAACGCGGCCAAGGTCGCCGCCTGGCTCGCGGACCGCAAGGGCGTCACCCGGGTGATCCACCCGACCCAGCAGGACGGCGAGGCCCGCGACCGCGCCGAGCGCCATCTGCAGGGCGGCTTCGGCGGCCTCGTCGGCTTCGAACTCGCCGGCGGGGTCGAAGCCGGCCGCAAGTTCATCGACGGCCTGAAGCTGCTCTACCACGTGGCGAACATCGGCGACGCCCGCAGCCTCGCCATCCACCCGGCCTCGACCACCCACTCCCAGCTCGACGCCGAGGCCCAGCTCGCCACCGGCGTCTCCCCCGGCTACGTGCGCCTCTCCATCGGCCTGGAACACATCGACGACATCCTGGCCGACCTCGACCAGGCCCTCTCCGCCGCGGGGGCGTAGGGGCGCATCCGCCGAGGTGGGAGCCCGCCTCGGCGGCGAAGCGAAGATCCGCAATGGCTCTGGGCGGGATGTCGGGTTGGCATCGCCGCCCGGCGGCGACTAAGCGCTCGCGTACGCCACCCATCCTCGCCATTCCATGCCGCGGTAGAACGGCTCCAGGCCGGCGAACCCCGCCTCGGCCAGCAGCGCTTCGTTGCGCGCCGCCGTGACGAGCCCGGGATTGGCCTTCTGGCTCTCGTAGGCGCCGGCCACAGTCTCGGGGGCCACGCCGGACGCCCGCGCGTAGGCGGCGTACCGATCGATATTGCGCCTGAAGTCCGTTCCCTCGCGATCGTCGCAGCGGTCCACCAGCACGAACGGAGCGCCCGGGCGCAGGCGGCGGCGGATCTCGCGAAGCAAGGTGAGTTTCGAGCCGTCGTCGGGGATCATCCCCAGCACCAGGATCAGGGTGGCCGCATCGAACGGCCCCTCGGGTGCGTCCGAGACTGTCCCTTCGATGAGCTGGACGCGTCCACTTGCCGCCTCGCCGAGGACGCTCCTCGCGAGGTCCAGCATCTTGGCCGAAGGATCCACGCCGACGAAGCGCCATCCCGCTTCCATCTGCGCCAGCGCGCGCGTGTCGAGTCCGCCACCCGCGCCGACCACGAGCACGACACCGTCCACCGGGGTGGTCTCCGCGAGCAGGACGCCCACCATCTGCAGCACCCCGGCATGGCCGGGCATGAAGGCGGGCGGGCCCTGCTCGACGTATCGGGCCACGAATTCGGGATCTGCGAAGTAGCGCTCGAATGCGGACATGGGCCCTGCGGCTCCTGGATTGAATGGCTGTGAGTCCGCGGTCGCGCAGGCGTCGCCGAACGGGCCGCTTGGACGTTATATTATAACATAATCCGTGGAGCCGGCATGTCCAGGCGACGCGCGCGCCGACGTCACGCGCACATTTCGTCCGTTCGCCATCCAGCCTTCACGAGACCGACGCGTGAGTGGGCGATGCAGGGCGGCATGGAACACTCCGCGGTCCGCCTCCGGCTGGCGTTCATCGACCCCGGCCTGCGCAAGGCGCCGTTCTTCCTCGAACTGCGGAACTGGCTGCCGCCGGGGATCGAGAGCCTCTACTGGTCCAGGCGCGCCATCGTCCGGCGCTACATGCGGTGCGCGGGCGTGGCGATGCATCCGCGGCGCGGCGGCGCCGCGGTCGCCTGTCCGGACATCGACGACAGCGAGCTGCGACGCGCGATCGGCCCCAAGGAGCTGGCGTTGCGGCCTGCGAAGGCGCTGCGCAAGGCGCGCGGCCTGCTGGCGGAACTCGCCGCCTTCATCGATGGCGAGCGAGTGAGCGCCATCGTCCTTTGGAACGGCTCGAATCTGCGCGGGGCGCTGGCTTCCTACCTAGCCCGGCAGCGGCGCATACCGGTCATCTACGCCGAGCACGGCTACCTGCCCGGCACGACACAGCTCGACCTCGAAGGCGTCAACGACGGCTCGTCCGTCAGTCGCCAGGCGCATGCGGGGACCGCTCAAGCCCCCTTCGACGCGACGCTCGACGCGCTGCTGGACGAGGACATCGCCCGCTTCAAGTCGGGCGCGAAGATGCGCGACCTCAACCCGCTGCCACCGCCGGATCTGCGGCGCGATCGGCTCGCGCGCCTCGCGAGCCGCGTGGGCTTCTGGCTCGAGCGCCGCGCGCTGCCGTACGTCAATAAGCTGAGCGTGCCGACCACGCCGGTCGGAAAGCTGCCCGTGCGGTACGTCCTGCTGCCGTTCCAGGTTCGCAGCGACTCGCAACTGGTCCTGCATTCGCCGCTCTATGGCGATGACCTGGAGGCTGTCGTGCGCGAGCTGGATACCGCTCTCGCGCGCGTCGATCCCGACCTGCGCCTCGTGGCGAAGTTCCATCCGTACGAGCTCCCGCAGGTCCAACTCGGATACCGCGATCTGCCGAAGCGCTACCCCCGGGTGTCCTTCGTCAGCGACGTTCCGATGAGCGCTCTACTGAAAGACGCGTCGGCCGTCGTCACCATCAACTCCACGGCGGGCTTCGAGGCGCTGCTTCACGACAAGCCGGTGCTGGCGTTGGGGCGAAACTTCTACACCGTGCCGGGGATCGTCGAGTGTCTCCGGGCCCGGGACGAGCTGGACGACGCCCTGCGGCGGACGCTGACCGTGGCGCCGGATACCGAGCGCCGCCGTGCGTTCCTGCGGTTCGTTCGTGCGCGGCTGCTCGTCAGCGGCGGCTATCACGACTACTCCAGGGCGAGCCTGGCGTCCGTCGCCGCCCGCATGGGCGACCTGCTGGCTGTAACGGCGGCGAGCTCGGCGGACCTATCCCGCGCGGGCCAGGCTGAACTCGCTGCGAAAGCCGCCTGAAGGCGAGGCCATCGCCCCCGGGCAGACGATTCCGGCGACTGTAGTGCGGAAGGCGCCGATCGAGCTCGAATCCCGAAATCGACGACGCCCCGGGGCGACGGCCGGTCGCTAGTGATACCGCCGGATCAGGCCGACCAGCTTGCCCTGCACCGACACGCGGTCGGGGCCGAAGATGCGGGTCTCGTAGGCAGGATTGGCGGCTTCAAGGGCGATGGAGGCGCCCTTCTTGCGCAGGCGCTTCAGCGTGGCTTCCTCGCCGTCGACAAGGGCCACCACGATATCGCCCGACACCGCGCTGTCCGTGCGGCGGATCACCACGAAGTCGCCGTCGAGGATGCCGGCGTTGATCATCGAATCGCCTGCGATCTCCAGGACGAAGTGCTCGCCCGCGCCGAGGATGGTCTCCGGCACCGGGATCCGGTCGCGCTCCTGCTGGATCGCCTCGATCGGGGTGCCGGCGGCGATGCGGCCGAGGATCGGCAGTTCGCGGGTGTCGTTCGCGGCGGCGGGAACGGCGGCCCCGGCCTCGACGAACTGGGGCTTGAACGGGGCGCGTCCCTTGGGCGGCGCGGCGGCGGTGGCCTGCTGCGGAAGCTTCACCACCTCCAGCGCGCGGGCCCGGTGGGGCAGGCGGCGCAGGAAGCCGCGCTCCTCCAGGGCCGTGATCAGCCGGTGGATGCCGGACTTCGACGCCAGGTCCAGCGCCTCCTTCATCTCGTCGAACGAAGGGGAGACGCCGGTCTCCTTGATCCGCTCGTGGATGAACATGAGCAATTCATGTTGCTTGCGCGTGAGCATCTTGGGCCCTCGAAGAACAAACCGCCAACTTCTGGAGATGTTCTCTAGGTGTTCCGCGTTAATGTCAAGTTACACGCCGGCGCTTTGAAAACGCTGGGGATTTTTCCGCGTGTGGACCGACTCAGCCGAGCAGGGCGCGAGTCGCCGCCGCGACGTCGTCCTGGCGCATCAGGCTTTCGCCCACCAGCATGGCCTTGGCGCCGGAACGTTCCAGCCGGGCGGCGTCGGCGGCCGTGAAGATGCCGCTCTCGGTGACCAGCAGCGCGTCGCGTGGCGCGGCCGCGGCCAGCCGTTCGGTGTTCGCCAGATCCACCGTGAAGGTCCGCAGGTCGCGGTTGTTCACACCGACCAGGTCGGCTCCGAGCGCGCGGGCGCGCGCCATCTCGGCGTCGTCGTGCACCTCGACCAGGGCGTCCATGCCCAGGCGCCGCGCCTCCGACATCAGTTCGGCCGCCAAGACGTCGTCGACCATGGCCAGGATCACCAGGATCGCGTCGGCGCCCAGGGCGCGGCTCTCGGCCACCTGCCACGGGTCGACGAGGAAGTCCTTGCGGATGCACGGCAGGGCGACGGCGTCGCGCGCCGCGGTCAGGAAGCTGTCGGCGCCCTGGAAGCTGGGCGTGTCGGTGAGCACCGAGAGGCACGCCGCGCCACCGGCCTCGTAGGCCTTCGCGAGCGCCGGCGGATCGAAGTCGGCGCGGATCAGCCCCTTGGACGGCGAGGCCTTCTTGATCTCGGCGATCAGCGCCAGCCGGCCGGGCCCGTGCGCGCGTTCCAGCGCGGCGCGGAAGCCGCGGGGTGGTGAGACGCCCTCCACCGGCACGGTCGCCCGCGCCGCCTTGCGCACGGCCACCTCCTCGCGCTTGTAGGCCGCGATCCGGTCGAGGATGTCGCTCATGCGTCGGCTCGCACCAGCGGACAGATCTCGACGAGCTTGTCGAGCGCGGCCAGGGCGCGGCCGTCGTCGATCACCCGGCCCGCGAGCTCGACGCCTTCGCGCAGCGTCTCGACCTTCTCGCCCACCAGGAAGGCGGCGGCGGCGTTCAGCAGTACGATGTCGCGGTAGGCGCCCGGCTCGCCCTGCAGCACGCGGCGCAGGGCCGCGGCGTTCTCGGCGGGCGTGCCGCCGGTCAGGTCGGCCAGGGCCGCGCGCTTCAGGCCGACGGCCTCGGGCGTGACGGTGAAGAGGCGCACCTGGCCCTCGCGGAACTCGGCCACGCTGGTCTCGCCCGTCGTCGACATCTCGTCCAGGCCGCCGCCATGGACCACCCAGGCCCGTTCCGAGCCCAGGGCGCCCAGCACCTGCGCCAGCGGCGCGACCCAGCGCTCGGCGAACACCCCCACCACCTGGCGCTTGGCTCCGGCAGGGTTGGTCAGCGGCCCCAGCAGGTTGAAGATCGTCCGGAAGCCCAACTCGGCCCGGATCGGCGAGACGTGCCGCATCGCCCCGTGGTGCGCCGGCGCGTAGAGGAAGCAGATGCCGGCCTCGTCCAGGGCTTTGAGCTGCCGCTCGGCCCCGGCGTCGATGGCCACGCCCAGCTCCGACAGTACGTCCGCGCCGCCCGACTTGGACGAGAGCGCCCGGTTGCCGTGCTTGGCCACCTTCAGCCCGCCGCCGGCCGCCACGAAGCCCACCGCCGTCGAGACATTCAGGGTGTGCAGGCCGTCGCCGCCCGTGCCGCAGACGTCGATGGTCGGGTAGGGCGGTTCGAGGTGGATCGCGGCGCGCCGCATCGCCCGCGCGCAGGCGGTGATCTCGCCCAGGGTCTCGCCGCGCATCCGCATGGCGGTGAGGGCCGCGCCCACCTGGGCCGGCGTGGGCTCGCCCCGCAGGCAGGCGGCGAAGAACTCGCCGGCGTCCTCCTCCGACAGCGTGCCGCCGTCGGCCAGGCGCGAGAGGAGCGGCTTGAAAGCGTCGGACATGCGGCGGCGATCAGACCTGGGCCAGCCGCTTCACGCCGGCCAGGTCCATGAAGTTGGCCAGCAGCTCGTGGCCGCATTCGGTGGCGATGGATTCCGGATGGAACTGCACGCCGTGGATCGGGCGGGTCCTGTGCTGGATGCCCATGATCTCGCCGTCCTCGGTGCGGGCCGTGACCTCCAGCACCTGCGGCAGATCGTCTTCCTCGACGGAAAGGCTGTGATAGCGGGTCGCCGTGAACGGGTTCTTCAGCCCTCTGAAGACACCGGTGTTGGTGTGATGGATAAGACTGGTCTTCCCATGCATCAGGGCCCGGGCGCGGACGACTTCGCCGCCAAACGCCTGGCCGATCGCCTGATGGCCGAGGCAGACGCCGAGGATTGGCAGGGCTTCGGGCGCTTGGCCGATGAGCCCGAGGCAGATACCGGCTTCATTTGGCGTACACGGCCCCGGCGAGAGCAGGACCGCCTCGGGCCGCAGGCCCAGCGCCTCTTCGACGGTGATCGCATCGTTGCGATGGACAACCGTCTGCGCCCCCAACTCGTTCAGGTAGTGGACGAGGTTGTAGGTGAAGCTGTCGTAGTTATCGACGACCAGGATCATGACGCCTCTCTAGGCTTTGCCGCGGCGCGCGCCAAGCGGGATGCTGTGCGCATGGTTCGAAACGATTCGGCCCTCGACGCCCAGCAAGTGGCCCGCGCCCGCGAGCTTCTCAAGACGCCCGTGCGCCCCGACCCCATGTGGCCCGCCCTGGTGGCCGCCACCGCGCTGGCGGTGACCTCGGTCGTCTTCGCCACGGTCATGGTGCTGGCCCCGCCGCTGCAGACCGAACACGTCGCCCAGGGCGCGCCCGGCTGACGCCCGGTTTGTGGGCGAGGACGCAGTCGGGCCAGATCGGCCAAATCAGCGTTTGAAGCTTCTCCGTGGATCGGCCAAGCACTGCGGCCGTGCAGGGCAGGTTCGCGACATGGATGGCCGGGATCTTCGGGGCCGTGGCGTGCGGCGCCGGCCCCGCGGCCGCGGACGACGGACCGCTCGTCATCCGCTGGAGCAGCGGCGCGCCTGAACTGCAGAGCGCCGACGGCGTCTTCCGGCTGCGGCCGCGCGCCCGGCTCCAGCTCGACGGCGCGCTCACCGGAGACTCCGCGTTCACGGCGCGCAACCGCTCGGGTGTCGAGGTCCGCTCCCTGCAGCTCGGGTTCGAGGCGGCTGTCGACGACATCAGCCTCGCGTTCGCCGCCGATCTGGCGAACCACCAGACCAACATCCGCAACGCCTACGTCGCCTGGCGCGGCCGCACGCCGGCCGGCGATCTGGAGGTGAACCTCGGCAACCGGCTCACCGATCGCGGCGTGGAGGGCTCGGCCTCCACCCAGACCAGCCCGTTCCTGGAGCGCAACGTGGTCGCCTCCGCCCTGGCCCCGCTCAAGGGCGCTTACGGCCTGGGCGTCACCGCGCGGCTCTACGGCGAGAACTGGCGCCTGGCCGCCCAGGTCGCCGGCGACGACATCAACGACCCGGCGCTGACCCGCGATACCGTCACCACCACCGTGCGCGGACACTGGAACCCGGTGCGCACCGAGGCCCTCACCGTGCACCTGGGCGCCTGGGGCTACTACGAGAACTTCTCCGGGCGGGTCACCCGGCTGACGCGCAACACCGCCTGGGGCGGCCAGCATTTCAACAGCGCCCTACAGGTCTCTCTCGGCCTGCTGCAACAGCCGCGGCACGGGGAGGGCTACGGCGTCGAACTGGGGGTGGTCTCCGGGCCGGGCTGGTCCTTCGTCGAATACGGGCGTCGCGAGATCGCCGCCCAGCCCTCGCATGCGTCGATCGAGGCCTGGAGCGCCTCGGCCGGCTGGTTCCTGACCGGCGAGCATCCGCTTTACGCGCCGCGGAACGGCGTCTTCACCCGGATGCGGCCCGACCGGCCGGTCTCCGCGGGCGGCGGCGGCGCGCTGGAACTGACGGGCCGGATCGAGCACCTGGACAACACCGACGCGCCCCAGGGCGGCCGGGGCGATGCGGCGACCCTCGGCGTCTCCTGGCGGCCCGAGGAGTGGCTCCGCCTGACGCTCAACGCCAGCGGCTGGAAGACCGACGCGCGCGCCGGGGCGTTCAAGGGCCGCGACGACGGCGAGAGCGTGACGACCCGCCTGCAGCTCGCCTTCTAGCTCAGATGAAGCGCCAGCTCTCCACGGCGGCGTCGCGGAGCGCACGGGCCTTGTGCAGGGTCTCGTCGTATTCGGCGTCGGGATCGCTGTCGGCCACCACCCCGCCGCCCGCCTGCACGTACATTGTCCCGTCCTTGAACAGCGCCGTGCGCAGGATGATGCAGGTGTCGACCGAGCCGTCCGACCCGAAATAGCCCGCCGCGCCGGCATAGCCGATGCCGCGCTTCTCGATCTCCAGCTCGTCGATGATCTCCATCGCCCGCACCTTGGGCGCGCCCGAGAGCGTACCGGCGGGCAGGGCGGCCATCACCACGTCCACCGGGTCCAGCCCGTCGGGGGCATCGCCCTCGACGTTCGAAACCAGGTGCATCACGCGGCTGTAACGCTCGACGAAGAAGCTGTCGGTGACCCGCACGCGCGGCCCGCGGGCGGGCGGGGCGGGCTCGTTGGCGCCGGCCTGCTTCAGCATCGCCACCCGGCCCACGTCGTTGCGGCCCAGGTCCAGCAGCATCAGGTGCTCGGCGCGCTCCTTGGGGTCGGCCTTCAGCTCCTCCTCCAGGCGGCGGTCCTCTTCCGGCGTCGCCCCGCGCGGACGCGTGCCGGCGATCGGCCGGATGGTGATCTTGCCGTCGCGCAGCCGCACCAGGATCTCAGGGGATGAGCCCGCGAGCTGGAAGTCGCCGAAGTTCAGATAGAACAGGAACGGCGAGGGGTTGGTCCGCCGCAGCGAGCGGTACAGCGCGAACGGGTCGTGCGCGAACGGCGCGCGGAACCGGTGGCTGGGCACCACCTGGAAGATGTCGCCCGCGCGGATGTACTCCTTCGCCTTCTCGACGATGCCGCGATAGTCCTCGCGGCTCACCGGCGTGGTGAAGCGGTCGGGCTCGGGCGTGGCCGTGCCGGTCAGCGGCGGGGCCGGCTTGCGCAGGTCCTGGGCGACGGCCGCAAGCCGCGCCTGCGCCGCCGCATAGGCGTCCTGCGCCGCGGTCCCGTCGGGGCGCACCGGCGTCACCAGCAGGATCTCCTGCGCGATGGCGTCGAAGATCGCCACGATGGACGGCCGCGCCAGCACCCCGTCGGGCAGGCACAGCGGGTCGGGGTTGATGTCGGGCAGCTTCTCGACCAGCCGGATGGTGTCGTAGCCCAGCGCGCCGAACACCCCCGCCGCCATCGGCGGCAAGCCGGGCGGCAGCTCGATCCGCGACTTGGCCAACAGGTCCCGCAGGCTGTCCAGCGCCGGCCCCGCCTGCGCCGTGAAGCGGTCGGCCGCGATGTCGGCGCCCGTGGCCACCTCGGCCTGGTCGCCGCGGCAGCGCCACACCAGGTCGGGGTTCAACGTGATGATCGAATAGCGCGCCCGGAAGGCGCCGCCTTCAACCGACTCGAACAGGAACGCATACGGCTTGCCGTGCCCGATCTTCAGGTACGCCGAGACCGGGGTCTCCAGGTCGTCGACCAGGCGCGTCCAGACGACCTGGGGGGCGCCGCCGTCGTAGGTCGAACGAAAGGCCTCGAACGGCGGCTCGGTCGTCACTTCTTCTTCTCCGCGGCCTTCTCGCCGCCCTTGGTCTCGGCGAGCGGCTCGAACCCGACCGCGGCGCGGGCCCGGGCCGGGTCCAGCTTCGCCTTCAGCTTGGTGCGGGCGTAGACCTGGGCGGCCTCGCCCATCTCGCGGGCGATGGCCTGCGCCAGCGCCCCACGGTTCTCCTCGGCCAGCCGCGCGGCGGTCGGGCCGGAGTCGGTGTGCACGCCCTCGACGCGGCCGATCACCAGGGCGTTCGGCGCGCGGGCGATCCAGGGCTCGCCCTGCTTGGCGGCGAAGGTGCGGCCAAGGACCTCGCGGCCCAGGTCCTGGTGCGCGCCGGCGGTCTGGCGTGTCAGGCCGGGCAGGCGGCTGACGGACAGGCCCGAGGCCGCCTCCAGTGTCTCGCCCTTGGCGACCCGGGCGCGGATCGACTCGGCCTTGGCCTCCAGCGCCTTGATCACCTCGCGCTGCACGTATTCGCGGGCGATCATCGGGCGCACCTCGGCCAGCGGCGGCATGTGCGCGGGCAGGATCCGCTCGACGCGGACCGCGAAATAGGCGCCGTCACCCAGCTCGGTGATCTCGCTCTCGCCACCGGCCGGCAAGGCGAAGGCGGTCTCGAGAATCTTCGGCGGCAGGCCCTGGAGCTGGGCGCCCTGTTCGTTGACGCCCTGGGCGGTGATCGGGCCGATGGTGGTGGCCGCGACGCCCGCCTTCTGGGCGGAGTCCGCGAGGCTGGAGCCGCCCTGGTGGGCGTCGTCGTAGGCCTGGGTCTGGGCGTAGACCTTCTCGGCCAGCATGTCCTTGCGGATCTCGGCCTCAAGCATCGGGCGGGCCTCTTCCAGGCTCACCTCGCGGCCGGGCGTGACGCTGACCACCTTGACGACGGCCGCGCCCAGGTCGCCCTGGACCGTGGCGACTTCGCCGGCCTGCATCTTGAACGCCGCCGCGCCGACCTTGCGGTCCGAGATCGCGCTCAGCGGCCGGTCCGGGAAGGTCACCGCGTCCACGCCGACCGACTTGGCCACGGCCTCGGGCGCCTGGCCGGCCCGCAGGGCGGCGGTGATCTTCTGGGCCGTGGCCGCGTCCTTGGCCGGGATCTGCACCACGGTGCGGACCTCGGGCTTCGACAGCGTGTCCTTGCGGAAGTCGTAGCGCTTCTTCAGCTCGGCCGGATCGACCGGCGCGTTCGCCATCTTGGCGGCGGCGGCCTGCGGCGTGAACGGTACGACCGTCAGCACGCGCATCTCGGGCAGGGTCAGGGCCGCCTTGTTCTCGTTCATGAACGCCTGCAGTTGGGCGTCGGTCGGCTCGGCCGGCTTCGGCACGCTGTCCGGGCTGAGGGAGACGTAGGCCAGGTCGCGCGCCTCCAGCGAGAACACGGAGGCCAGGGCGCCATAAGACCGCGGCGCCACCAGGCCGTTCTGCATCGCCACGCCCCAGTGCTGGGTCGCCATCTCGTCGCGCAGCACGGCGTCGAAGCGTTCGGGCGTCATGCCGTTCTCGCCCAGGCGCTGGCGGAAGATCTTCTTGTCGAACCGCCCCGAGATCGGGTCGAAGAACGCCGGGATCTTCTCGATCTGGTCCAGGATCAGCTTGTCGCCGGGCTTGATCCCGACGCGCGCCATCAGCTCCGACATCGCCTCGCGGGTGGCCACGCCGTTGAGCACGATGGCGTCCAGGTTGCCCTTCTCCGCCTCCTCGTTGCTGATCGGGCGGCCGTTCTGCTGCTCCAGGCGCTTCTTGTAGCCGTCGTATTCGGTCTTGAATTCCAGGGAGTTGATCGACCGCGAGCCGACCTTGACCACCTGGTCGCCGGCCACGAACGAGCCGCTGGTGCGGTTCACGCCCCATCCGATGAAGCTCACCGCCAGCAGACCCATGAGGATCTTGGCGGGCCAGGACTTGGCGAAGTTACGGGCTCCGGCGAGCATTCGGGTCCTTTCCCGGGAGAAGCGTGCGCGCCGGTATAGTGGAGTGCGCTTCCGTACGGCAAGCGCGTGACAGGCGGGCCGGCATGGCTTAACCGCGCGGCCCTACGTGACGCCGGAGGACAGATGAGCGCGCCGAAGCCCCTGATCGCTGGGAATTGGAAGATGAACGGGGTGTCCGCCTCGATCGCCGAGGCCAAGGCCGTGGCGGCCGGGCTGGGGGCGACACCGGCGCGTGTTGCGATCTGTCCGCCGGCGATCCTGATCCATCGGCTGGCCGAGGCCCTGGCCGGCGGCCCTGTGCTCGTGGGGGGCCAGGACCATCACTGGGACGACTCCGGCGCCTTCACCGGCGACGTCTCGGCCGAGATGCTGGCGGACGCCGGCGCCAGCCTGGTGATCCTCGGGCACTCCGAACGGCGGGCCGGCTACCGCGAGACCGACGAGATCGTGGCGTCGAAGGTCAAGGCCGCGCTCCGCGCCGGCCTCGAGCCCATCGTCTGCGTGGGCGAGACGCTCGAACAGCGCAAGGCGGGCGAGGCCCTGGCCGTCGTGACGGGGCAGGTGAGGGGATCGCTCCCCGCCGACCTCGCCGGCAAGGCCTTCTCCGTCGCCTACGAGCCGGTCTGGGCCATCGGCACCGGCCTCACGCCCACCACGCCCGAGATCGAGGAGGTCCACCGGGCCATCCGCGCGACCCTGGTCGAGCTGTTCGGCGAGGCCGGCAAGGCGACCCCGATCCTGTACGGCGGCTCGGTGAAGCCAGGCAACGCCGCCGAGATCCTGCACGCCGACGAGGTGGGCGGCGCCCTGGTCGGCGGCGCCTCGCTGAAGGCGGACGACTTCCTGGGGATCATCCGGGCGCTTTAGGCGCTCGGCCCCTTCAGCTCCACGAGATTGCCCTCGGGATCCTTCACGTAGAGCGAGAAGCCGTCGCCGTCCGCGCCGTAGCGGTCGCCTTCCTCCACGACCTCGACGCCGTGGGCGGCCAGGTGCGCGCGGATCGCCGCCTCGTCGAACGGGCGGACCTGCAGGGCGAAATGGTCGAGGTTGCGGCCTGTCTCGCCCGGCCCTTCGCCGCCCTTGCGTCCCAGCGGCCCGTCCAGCGTGACCAGGTCGATCATCTGCGGACCGGCCCGCACGTGGGTCAGCCCGAGGTCGGGCCGGTCCCGGTCGATCGTGAGGCCCAGCACCCCGGTGTAGAAGTCCAGCATCCGCCGCTTGTCGCGGACCCGGAGCACGATGTGGTCGAAGCCGGTGACGCCGATGGGGTTGCTCATCCCGCACACATAGGTCGCGAGCCCTCCGCCGCCCAGTCCACCCCATTCACTCGTCATCCCCGGGCTTGACCCGGGGCTCCATTCCAGGGCGCCGGCCAGGGCCGCACTCCCCCTCCCACCTCGTCATCCCCGGGCTCGTCCCGGGGATCCAGAAGCACCGGCGGCCAGGCCGTGCGCACGACCGTCCCGCCCGCGCATCTGGATGGCCGGGACACGCCCGGCCATGACGAGGGGAAAAAAGGGAAGAACAACTTTGACTCCCCGCGGGGTCGCATGTTCTTCTTTCGTTCATGTCGCAACCTGCGAACATCGCCGAACGCCGCGCCTTCATCCTGGGCGACCTCGCCGAGAGGGGGCATTCGCTCGCCTGCAAGCTCCACGACGGGGCCATGGCGACCGAAGATCCCGAGGCCTGCGCGAAGATCGCCGCCGGCTTCCACCAGGTCGCCCGCACCGTCCGCCAGACCATCGCCCTCGACGCCAAGCTCGAACGCGACGCCCAGCGCGCCGAACGCGAACTCCTCAGGGACGAGGAGCAGGCCCGCGAACGCAAGATCACGATCCGCAAGGCCC
>NZ_JANINU010000296.1 GCF_024508875.1 Phenylobacterium sp. | reverse complement strand
TCGGCCATGGTCTTGGAGGGCTGGGCGCTCATGGCGCGCCTATAGCCGGACTCTCGGGGGAGGGCGAGGGGGCGTCGCGGCGGCGGACCTTCGACTTAACCCTGCCGCTTAAGGGCGCCTTCAGCGCCTGCGCGATTACCTGGGCGCGAGTAGGTAAAGAGGGCGTCGGCATGCGGGTGAAGACGAACGGCCGAGCGCTGGGCGCCGCGGCGGTGCTGGCGGCGGTGCTGACCTTCGTGACGGTCGGTGACGGCTCGGCGCCCAAGCCCGTGAGGGAACGCGCAACAGAGACCAGCGCGACCGCGGGAGGCCACTTCACACTGCCGAGGCGAGACTCGCGTGTGTCCACCGCCCCCCAGGAGGCCGCCGAAATCCCGCGCGATCCGCCGCCGCCCCCTTTCGCGCCGGAGCCGCAAGCCGAAATCCTCCAGGTAGTCAGCAGTCCCGACGCCTTGGTGCTGCGGGGCTTCCAGGGCGCCCTGGCCTACCTCGCGGTCTTCGTCACTGGGCATCTGGTTTTGCGCAGGCTGCGTTTTGGTTCCCGTTGGTCTTATTCAGGGCTCGGGTCCGCGTCCGCGCTACTATGCGTGGCTAGCCAGACCCCGTTGCAGGGATGGCGAAACCTGCTGGCGATGGGCAACCTGAGCTACTACCTCGCGATCCCGCTCCTGGCCGGCCTGATCATGGGCTTCGTCTACCAGTGGCGCGCAGGCTTCGAGCCGGACGGAGATGATCCGGCGCTGCTGGCGGCCACGCTCGAGGCGGAGGAGAAGGGCGACCGGGCCGTAGGCGCCCTGGTCGACACGGGGCAGGCGGAATATTTCGAGGGTCCGCTCCAGGTCCGCACCACCTTCCCTGTCGCGTTCGTCGCCGCGCTGCTGTCGTCGGGTGTGTTCGGGCTGGTGGCGATGGCCGCGGGGGTGCCAAGCGAGGTGCGCGGCTGGATGGAGAGCGGCCAGAACTTGGCGATGAGCGAGATGATCGCGCTGGGCATCCAGGCCCAGCTCCACGTCATCTTCCTGATGGGATTCATGGCGCCGGTCCCGTTTGCGGCGCTGGTCATGCTCGGCCAGGTGATCCTGCGGGCCTTCGACAAGACCTCGTACCGCGCCTATCTGCTGACGGGCGCGGCCTCGCCGTTGCTTCTGCTGCTGCTGCTGGGCCCGCTCGGCGTGCTTCTCGGTATGCAGGCCGCCCTGCCAATGGCGGTCGCGATGTGCGTCTACCGGAATATGGCCGGACTGGAGCCGAAGCGCATCAAGGAAGACATCCTGGTGCGCGACCGACGCGACCTCGTCGGCGCCGATCACGCACGCCGCCGCTTCGGGCGCGTGATCAAGGCCTAAGGCGAGGGGAGGCGGGTCACCGCGTCTGTCCGCCGTCCACCGGCACGATAGCGCCCGTCACGAAGCTGGCCAGGGGACTCAGCAGGAACGCGGCGGCGGCGCCGATCTCCTCCGGACGGCCGAAGCGGTTGAGGGGGACTTCGCGCTTGATCCAGCGCGCCCAGGCTTCGGCGCGGGGGCCGGTGGCGTTGGCTTCCCACGTGCCGCCCGGGAAGATGATGTTGCCAGGCGCGATGGCGTTGACGCGGACGTTCTTGGGGCCGGCGATGCGGGCCAGCTCCTTGGTCAGGTGGTTCATGGCCGCCTTGGAGGTGCCGTAGGTCAAGGCGGTGCCCAGGGCGCCCAGGCCGGCGATGGAGCTGATGAGGAGGATCGAGCCCTCGCCGCGCGGGGTCATGCGGCGCAGGGCGGCGCGCGAGAGGCGCCAGGCGGAGTCGAGGTTCTGGGTGAACCCGGCGTCCCAGGTCTCGTCGTCCACCTCGAAGCCGGGCGGGCAGGGGTAGAGGCCGACGTTGGCGACGGCGCCGAAGATCGGGCCGAATTCGGCCTCGGTCCGCTCGACGGCGTTGTCGATGACCTTGGTGTCGCGCATGTCGCCGGAGAGGGCGAAGAGGCGGTCTGCGCCGTAGGCTTCGGCCAGGCGCGCGCGCTCGGCCTCCAGCGCCTCGGCGCCGCGCGCGGTCATGGCGACCTTGGCCCCCTCGGCGAGGCAGGCCTCCACGATGCCCAGGCCGATGCCGCGGCTGGCGCCGGCGACGAAGA
>NZ_JANINU010000295.1 GCF_024508875.1 Phenylobacterium sp. | reverse complement strand
GAGCGAACGCCGGTGTCAGCGCCACCTTCCTTCCGTTCGCTCATCTGTCCGTTCTCCTAGGGTAAGCGGCCAAAACGCCGGCCGACAACCCGATTAGATATGGAGATTAGCGCCTTTTGGAAGGGTGGAATTGACGATGCGCACGTTGCGCCCACAGTGATTACGAAATCCGCAGCGCCGCTGCGGTCGAACGTCGCGCCAAGGCTGTGCTTCGCAGGGATCACTCGCTTGTGAAGTGAAGCTCAGTCCTCTTCGGCCGCCGAGCGGGCGCGCAGGATGCGCCCGGAGGTCACCGCGCCGGCCCCGAACTTCGCCCGGATCGCGTCCAGCGACCTCTCGGTGGAGAGGGCCTTACGCTCGTCGCCGGCGAAGAAGTCGTCGCCCGCGGTCGCGGCGTCGACCAGGTCTGCGATGCCGATGCCGATCAGGCGCCAGGGCCGGCCGGTGGCTTCCTTGGACAGCAGTTCGCGACCGACCTTGAAGAGGGTGTGGGCGGTCTGGGTCGCCACGGGCAGGGTGCGGCGCCGTGTCACGATCTTGAAGTCGGTGGTCCGCAGCTTCAGCGTCACCACGCGGCCGGCGACGCCGGCCTGGCGCGCCTGGCGGGCGACTCGCTCGCACAGCGGGGCCAGCCGGTCCTCCAGGTCGGACACCTGGCTCAGGTCGTCGTTGAAGGTGGTCTCGCAGCTTATGCCCTTGCGGGCCTCGTTGGGGTTGACGGCCCGGTGGTCGCGGCCGTGGCTGAGGTCGTGCAGGCGCAGGCCCCAGGCGCCCCAGCGGTCCGCCAGCACCTTGATGTCGGCGCGGGCGAGGTCGCCGACCGTGCGGTAGCCGGCCTTCTCCAGGCTGGCGACCATGGCGGGGCCGACGCCGGGCAGGATCTTCACGGGCTTCGGGGCCAGGAACGCCTGCGCCTCGTGGCCGATCACCGAGAAGCCGCGGGGTTTGTCGAGGTCGGACGCGATCTTGGCGAGGAACTTGTTGACCGCCAGGCCGATGGAGACCGTCAGGCCCGTCTCGTCCTCGATGCGTTTCTGCAGCCGGGCCAGCGTGATGGCCGGCGCGGCGCCGTGCAGGCGCTCGGTGCCCGAAAGATCCATCCAGGCCTCGTCGAGGCTGAGGTTCTGGATGAGCGGCGTCAGCTCGGCGGCCAGGCCCAGGATTCGCTTGGACTCGGCGCGGTACTTGGTGAAGTCGGGCTTGATGACCACTGCCTCGGGGCAGGCCTGCAGCGCCTTGAACATCGGCATGGCCGAGCGCACGCCCTTGATGCGGGCGATGTAGCAGCAGGTGGTGACCACCCCGCGTTTTCCGCCGCCGACGATGACCGCCACGTCGCGCAACTCGGGCCGGTCGCGCTTCTCGACGCTGGCGTAGAAGGCGTCGCAGTCCATGTGGGCGATGGCGAGTTCGCCCAGCTCGGGATGCGCCACGATCCGCGGCGAGCCGCAGTCGGGGCAGCGCCGGACGGGCTCCTCGCCCTGCCAGAAGCAGTCGCGGCAGAAGGCCTTCATTCCAGCGGCCAGAGCCAGGCGGCGCCGCGGACGCCCGAGCTGTCGCCGTGCAGGGCGCGGCGGACCGGGGTCGTGAAGACGTCGGAGAAGACGTGCGGGGCGATGGCGGCCGGCAGGCGTTCGTATAGCAGGTCCAGGTTCGAGATGCCGCCGCCCAGGACGACGACGTCGGGGTCCAGGATGTCGGTCACCACGGCCAGCGCGCGGCCCAGGCGGTCGACGTAGCGGTCCAGCGCCGCCATCCCGGCCGGGTCGGGGCTGGCGACCACCGCCTCGGCGTGGCGGCCTGCGTCGCGGGCGAAGCCCGTGCCGCTGAGCCAGAGCTCCAGGCAATTGATCCGTCCGCACCAGCACTGGATGCCGGGCAGCTCCTCGGGCTTCGGCCAGGGCAGGGGCGTGTGGCCCCACTCGCCGGCGATGAGGTTGCGGCCCTCGACCAGCCGCCCGTCCAAGGCGATGCCGGCGCCGCAGCCGGTGCCGACGATCACGGCGAACACCACGCCTTCGCCGGCCGCCGCGCCGTCGCGGGCCTCGGACAGGGCGAGGCAGTTGGCGTCGTTGGCGTAGCGGACGTCGCGGCCCAGCACGCGCTGCAGGTCGGC
>NZ_JANINU010000294.1 GCF_024508875.1 Phenylobacterium sp. | reverse complement strand
GACTATCGAACTCAAGGGCCGTCGGATCACTCCGGCGGCCCTTTTGCTTGCCTCCATGACTTCTCTGTCATGACCGACATTTAAGCTGCCTCGCCTCGTGTGGCCCTCTAGCTTCCGGCTCAACGCTTTCGACTTGGGAGAGAGGACGATGCGTCTTCAAACGATCCTTCTGGCCGCCGCCGCCGCGCTGTCCGCGGGGGCCGCCCAGGCCGCCTCCGTCGAGATCAAGGACGCGGTGGCCCGCGTCACCGTGGTCCCGGAGAACCGCTCGGACATCAAGGTCGAGGTGATCTCGCCCAATGCGAAGCTGCCGCTCAGCGTGCGCAGCCTGGCCGGCCGCACGATCGTGGACGGCAATCTCGACCGCAAGATCCGCAACTGCCGCGGCTCGGGGGAGCGCGCCTCCGTCGACGTCCGCGACGTCGGCAGCTTCTCGTACGCCGAGATGCCCCAGGTGGTGATCCACACGCCGCGCGACGTGCAGCTCGAAGCCGGCGGGGCCGTGTTCGGCGCCGTGGGGCGTTCGGCCAGCCTCGACCTCGGCAACTCGGGCTGCGGCGACTGGACGGTGGCCAACGTGGAAGGCGAGGCCAAGATCAGCCAGGCCGGCTCGGGCGACACCCGGATGGGCTCGGCCGGCTCGCTCAAGATCCGTGTCGCCGGCTCGGGCGACGTCGCCACGGCCGACGTGAAGAACGGCCTGGACATCAGCATCGCCGGCTCGGGCTCGGCGCACGTGCGTTCGGCCTCTGGCCCCCTGGAGATCTCGGTGGCCGGGTCGGGCGATGTGGACATCGGTTCCGGCCAGGCCAGCGCCATGAAGGTCGCGATCGCGGGATCGGGCGACGTGGACTTCGGCGGCTCTGCCGACAGCCTCAAGGCCCGGATCGCGGGCTCGGGCGACGTGACCGCCGCCGAGGTCCGGGGCGAGGTCTCCAAGACCATCATGGGGTCGGGCTCGGTCCGCATCGGCCGCTGATCCCATGCGGGCTCTCATCCTGGGGCTCGTTCTCCTGACCGCCGGCTGCGACGACGCCCCCTCCCGGGACCTGGCCCGCCAGGAAACCCGCGAGCCGGTTTGGCGGCTCACGGGCCTTGCGGACCCGGAGAGCGTGGCGCTCGCCGCCGACGGCCGCACCCTCTACGTCGCCAACGTCGCGGGGGAGGGGGACGTGAAGGACGGCAACGGCTTCGTCAGCCGGGTGTCGATCGGCGGCAAGATGCTGCAGCGCGCCTGGGTGACGGGGCTCGACGCGCCGAAGGGAGCCGTGGTCTCCGGCGGCAAGCTCTACGTCTCCGACATCGACAATCTCGTGGAGATCGACACCGCCGCGGGAAAGATCGTCGCGCGCTATCCGGCGCCGGGCGCGACCTTCCTGAACGACGTGGGCGTGGCGCCGGACGGAACCGTGCTGGTCGCCGACTCCGGGACGGGGCGCATCTTTGCGCTGCAGGGCGGGGCGATGGTCGTCTGGTCCGCCGACCCGCTGCTGAAATCGGTGAACGGCCTGCTGCCCGAGGCCGAGCGCCTGCTGGTCACCACCATGGAAGGCAAGCTGCTCGCCATCGACTATCGGACCCGCGCCTCCAAGGTGCTCGCCGACGGCCTAGGCCTGGCCGACGGCATCGCCCGCGCCGACGGTGACAACTACTTCGTCAGCGAATGGCCGGGCCGGCTCTTCTACGTCAGGCCGGGCGGCAAGGCGGCCACGGTGATGGATACGCGTGCAGGCGGCGTCTACATCAACGACTTCATCCGGGTGGGCGACCTGCTGATCGCGCCCAACTGGAAGCCGGGCGCGCTGACGGCCTACCGGATGGTGACCATGATGCTCACCGATGCTGGCGGCGCGGCGGAGGCCGACCTGCCGGCGCACCTGCAGCGTGCGCTGCTCTGACGGAGAAGCAGGCCGGCCCCCTTGACGGGGCCGAGTCGCATAGGTATTACCGCGGCTCCTGTTGGACCGGCTGTGTGCTTCGGCACAGACGCGGACCGCGGAACGGCTCGAGACAGTGCTTTCACAAAGCGTTTCGGGAGTAGGCCCTCGCGGGACCGCGCGGGCCTAAGTCGTTTGTGCGGACTATCGCGTACGAGCTCTCGCAAGAGAATTCGGGCTGGTCTTTGAAATGGTCAAGGTCACGCGGGCGCCCGCCGTCTGTAGGGAAACGTAAGAGCGAAATGGCTCAAAACA
>NZ_JANINU010000293.1 GCF_024508875.1 Phenylobacterium sp. | reverse complement strand
CCCGCGGCAAGAAGTACGGCCTGCAGACCATGTGCGAAGGCGGCGGCATGGCCAACGTCACGATCGTCGAGCGCCTCTAGCCCTTCGATCCGAAATGCGGTTTTGAGGGACGGCCGGGGGAAACCCCGGCCGTTTCCGCTTCTGGGGTTTGGACATGGCAGGCCGCGTCGTCGCGATCACGGGCGCTTTCGGGATTCTGGGGCAGGCAGTGGCAAAGGCCGCGGCGGCGCAGGGCTATCGGCTAGCGCTGATCGACTTCGCCCAGGCGCCACCCGCGGGCTCGCCGGCCGGCGACGACGTGCTGGTGCTGGGAGGCGTGGATCTGACCGATACGGTACAGGCCGGGGCAGCCATGGACGCGGTTGCCGACCGGTTTGACGGGATCGATGTGCTGCTCAACATCGCCGGCGGCTTCACCTGGGAGACGCTGCAGGACGGCTCGATCGGCAGTTGGCCGGCCATGCACCGGCTCAATGTCCTCACCGCGGCCAACGCCAGCCGCGCGGCGGTTCCGCACCTCAAGCGCAGCGCCGCCGGCAGGATCGTCAACGTCGGCTCGGCCGCGGCGCTGAAGGCTGGTCTGGGCATGGGCGCCTATGCCGCCGCCAAGGCCGGAGTCCACAGCCTCACCCAGGCCCTCGCGGAGGAACTGAAGGGCGACGGCGTCACCGTCAATGCGGTGCTGCCCTCGATCATCGACACGCCGACCAACCGCGCCGACATGCCGGACGCCGACTTCGCGGCCTGGGTGGCGCCCGACGACCTGGCGACGGTGATGCTCTTCCTGGCCAGCGAGGAGGCCCGCGCGGTCACCGGCGCGCTGATGCCGGTGACGGGCCGCGTCTGAGCGCACGCTGCAATCGCGGCGATCCCTTGCCTGGTAAGGGATTGCGGCATCGGCGCCTCACTTCCGCACGAACTTGCGGCGCGTGGTTCATGGTGACGCTTTTCGTCACGTATCCGTCGCACAGCCACGCTAGGGGCCGCCCCACGCGCTTTGCGTAGGGGATAGACCAATGACCATGTCACGTGCGCGGCTGCTGGCCGCGGCGAGCGCCTTCGCCATGTTCGCCGCGCCGGCGATGGCCGAGGAGGCTCCGGCGATCGAGGAGATCGTCGTCACCGCCCAGAAGACCCAGCAGGCCGCCATCGACGTGCCGATCTCGCTGACGGCCTACGGAGCCGAGCGGCTCGAGGCCCTGGGCGTCCAGGATTTTGCCGACCTGTCGCTGTTCACGCCGGGCTTCGAGGTCCAGGACCAGTCGCCGAACAATCCGGGCTTCGTGATGCGTGGCATCACGTCGGACTCCACCGACAGCTATTCCGAGGCGCGTGTCTCGGTATTCCAGGACGGCGTCTCGATCTCCAAGGCCCAGGGCGCGTACGTCGAGCTCTTCGACCTGGAGCGCGTCGAGGTCGCCAAGGGGCCGCAGTCCACGCTGTTCGGCCGCGGCGCTCTGATCGGGGGGGTCAACCTCATCCAGGCAAAGGCCTCGACGGCCGGTCTCGACGGCTACGCCAAGGTCGAAGGCGGCAACTACGGCTATCGTCTCGGCGAGGCGGCGGTGAACCTGCCGATGACCGACCAACTGGCGCTGCGCCTGTCGGGGCGGGTCAAGTCCCGCGACGGCTACGTGAAGAATGCGCTGGGCGACGACGCCTTCCAGTCGGTGGACACCAGCGCCTTCCGCGCCGCGCTGCGCTTCGAGCCCAGCGACCGGGCCAAGTTCGACCTGATCGCCAACTACCAGAAGGACGAGCCCACCGGCACGTCGTTCAAGTCGCACGGCTTCCGGCCGACGGACCCCACGACCGGCCAGGTGCTGGGCGACACCCGTCCGCAGAGCGCCGCCGCGCTTGTCGCGCCGCTGAACTTTGAGAGCGGCAAACTGGGCGTCGACCGCATGGTGACCGGCTACACCGGGCTCGCGGAGTTCAAGCTCACGGACGCGATCACGCTCAATTCGATCAGCGCCTACCGCCGCTATCGCAGCAAGGAGATGTTCGATCCCGATGGCCTCTCGCTGGCCATCCTCACCGGCTTGAACGACGCCAAGGGCGAGCAGTGGAGCCAGGAGTTCCGGCTCAGCTACGACAACGGCGGCCGCTTCCGCGGCTTCGTGGGCGGCGACATCTTCAAGGCCAAGGACGAGCAGCGCGTGCCGCTGCAGTTCGACGAGCGCATCGGCCTAGCCGTCGTCACCGGCCAGCTCAACGCCGGCGCGGCGGGCCTCGGCCTGCCGGCCGATGTGCCGGCGCCGGCCGCCGTGTTCGGCAACACCGCCTTCACCGGCGCCCTGCTGCGCGGCCTGGTGGCCCAGCTCAGCGGCAACCGCGTGGTGCTGTCCACGGCCCAGGCGGCGGCCATCGCCGCCAACCTGCGCTCGAACCACATCGAGCAGACGAACAGCTCCAGCGACCTCGACTCGTTCGACGTCTTCGCGGACGGCACGTTCAAGGTGACCGAGAAGCTGGAAGTCTCGGCAGGCGTGCGCTTCACCCGCGACGAGAAGACCACGGGCTTCGGCTCGCGCGTCGTCGGCGGCCGCAGCGTGCTGGGCGGAGCCATCGGCGCGGCGCAGCTCGCCGCGACGGGCACGCCGGCGAACCTCGCGACGGCGCAGGCCATCCTCGGCGCCCTGTCGCTGCCCACCGTGCAGCAGATCCCGGCCAGCCAGTTGCCGCTGTTCGGCGTGACGTTCCAGCCGACCACGAACAACGGCGACATCGCCAAGCAGGACCTCACCGACGACGGCGTGACGTGGCGCGTGGTGGCCCGCTATGCCGCCTCGGACAACGCCAACCTTTACGCCTCGTTCGCCCGCGGCCGGCGGCCCGAGGTGCTGGCCGCATCGGGCCCCGCCGCGCCGGGCACGCCGCCCCGGTTCGCCAACGTCGCCGCCGAGACGGTCGACAGCTACGAGACCGGCGCCAAGCTGGCTCTGCTGGATCGGCGCCTGCGCCTGGACTTGGCGGCCTACCGCTACGATTACCAGAACTTCCAGACCGTCGAGCAGCAGGGCACGTTGTTCGTCATCACCAACGCCGGCAAGGCCAAGGCGTACGGCCTGGAAGGGCAGGCCGACTGGGCGGTGACGTCCTATCTCGACCTGCTGGCGACCTATGCCTACAGCCACGCCCGCTTCGACGGCGGCGCCTACGACGGTAACCGCTTCCGGCTGTCGCCCGACCACTCGGTCTCGATCGCCGCGTCGCTGCGCGTGCCGATGCCGGTGGGCGAGCTGACGATCCGGCCCAGCTACACCTGGCAGTCCAAGGTCTTCTTCGACGACACCAACGACCTGCCGAAGTTCCAGACCGGCAACTTCGTGCCCGACAAGGTGCAGGACGAGTTGCAGAAGGCCTATGGCCTGCTGAACCTGCGGGTCTCCTGGAGCGCCCCGGACTCGCCGCTCAGCCTCGAGGCGTTCGCCACCAACCTCACCGACGAGGACTACATCATCGACGCCGGCAACACCGGCGACAGCCTGGGCCTGCCGACGTTCATCGCCGGCGCCCCGCGCATGTTCGGCGTGGGCCTGACCTACCGCTGGAAGTGACGGTCAGCGGGCGGGCGTCAGGCGCATGATCGTCTCGGCGTCCGCCTCCACCGCGCCCCGGCTGAACCGCAGCGGCACATAGGAGCCGGCGGCCCACAGCGGGAACAGGTCGCGGTAGTGCGGGCTCATCGGGTCGCCGGACTGGCCGGGCGTGTTGATGGCCACAGAGTTGTCCCAGGCGCCCACGTCCAGAACGATCCGCACCGAGGCCCCGGCCGTCTGCTGGAAGTCGCCCGGGCGCCAAGTGGCGGCGCGCGGCGTCGAGGCCGAGCCCGGGACCTGCAGCGGCCCGACGGTCATCTGGGCCGCGAGCTGCGGATCGGCGAGGGCGGCGACGGCTGGAACGAACTTCGCCTGGTGCAGGCGGCCCCAGCTCCAAGTCGCCATGTCCGCGCCGAGGCGGCCCGTCAGCTCGGCGACGGCGTCGGCCAGGCTTGAAAGCAGGACGGGATCGCGGACCTTTGCCGGCTGACCTTCCAGCCAGGTGAGTGTCGGGTCGGGCGAGCCGGCGCCGACCAGCTTGCGGGCCGCTTCGGGCAGGCCCGCCGCCTCCGCCGTATGGCGGGTCAGATGCTTCACCGCCCAGGTCTCGTAGATCGCCGCGGCGGCGCTGTCGGTGGTTTCGTTCGCGTCCCAAGCTTTCAAGAGGCGCAGCGCCTCCGCCACGACTGGGTCGGGGCTCGAAAGGTCCTTCACCAGCGCGATGCCGCGCCGGGCCTGAGGACTCACGCTGTCGGTCTGCAGGGCCATGGAGTCGGCCAGCGTGGACTTGGGTAGGCTGTCCAGCACCTCGTGGATACGCTGCGTGCGGGTGGGGTCGGCCCACTCGTACCCCAGCTTGCGCTTCTCCCGCGGATAGGCGGGCTCGGCCGGAATGTTCATGGCGTTGGCGGTGGCGAAATAGCCCTCGGCCGGATTCTTCGAGACCGGCAGCCCGCCGTCCTCAACGAAGCCGGCCCATTCGTAGCGGCCGTCGCCGGGCACAGGCATCAGGCCGTCCCAGTTGGGGCGAACGGGGGTGCGGCCGGCGGCCGACCAGCCGATGTCGCCCTTGGCGTCGGCATAGACCAGGTTCAGCGGCGGGGCGCCCCACTTGTTGCGCGCGACCTGGAAATCGTCCCAGCCCTTCGCACGCCACATCCGCGATGAGCCGAAGTAGCCGGCCAGTCCCGGCTGGTTCCAGATGGTGCGGATGGCGAACGCCTGGCCCTTGGCCTCGTCCTGCCAGACCACAGGGCCATGCCGGGTGTAGTGCAGCTCGACCTCGCGCGGGGCCTCGCCCTTCACCTCGATGGTCTCGCGGACCACCTTCATCGGCTCCAGGCCGCCCTTGTAGCGGTAGGCGTTCGCCTGGGTTTGGTAGGCGTAGAGGTCTTCCTGGTCGATGTAGAAGATCGTCAGGCCCCACGACACCGCGCCGTTGTGGCCGAAGGAGACGCCGGGCAGGGCGGGTTCGCCCGCTCCGATGATCGACAGCCCCGGGGCGTCCAGATGGGCGATGTAGCGCAGCGACGGCGCGCCCACCGGCCGGTGCGGATCGTTGGCCAGGATCGGGCGGCCCGTGGCGCTGCGGGCCGCCGAGATGGTCCAGTTGTTGGAGCCTTCCGCCCCGCGTTCGTCGATCACCTGGCCGAGAGGTTTCGGCGCGAGCGCCTTGAAGCTCACGGCCTCGGTGGCCAGCACATAGTCCTTCAAGACGTCGGCCGGGACGGCGCAAGGGTCCAGGCCCTTGGGGACAACGACCTTGTGGGCCGGCTCAAGCTTTCGGCGCAGGGTGTCGGCCGCAGGTCCGCCAGCGCAGATCGTCCGCGCGCGCGCCACCTCCGACGTGACGTTGGAGACCAGGGCGTGGCTGCGGATGCGAAGGATATCCTCGGGCGCCCACGCCTCGGGCTGGCTGTCCGTCAGCTTGAACTCGACGGGGAGAGGCCGCTTGCCCGCCCTCACCTCGGCGACGTAGGCGTTCACGCCGGCCGCGAAGGCTTCCACGGCTTCCCTACCGCCCGGATCGTAGGCGGCCCATTCGGCGGTCATGTCTCCCCGATACAGGAACAGGCGGGCCGCGCGGTCCTGCGCCACATAGGCCGGACCGAAGCTGGCCGACAGGCGACCCAGGCCGCGCTTGCGCCACAGGTCGATCTGCCAGAGGCGGTCGCGGGCGGCGTTCCAGCCCTGGAGGAAGAAGGCGTCGCGCGACGAGGCGGCGTAGATGTGCGGGATGCCCCACCGGTCGACGATCAACTCGGCCGGCGCCTGCAGCCCCGTGACCGCGGCTGCTTCCTGATGGACCGCGCCGGAGATCTCGGCGTGGGCCGCCCCCGCCATCAGGACCGCCGCCAAGCTACCGACCACTTGGCCCCGCACCGCGCCACGCATCATCACGCCCTCCCCTAACCGTTGGACGAATAGTGGACCGAGGACCGCTATCCCGTCACGCGGCGCTTGCGCTTCCGCGCAGGTCATCCGCTAGGGTCTACGCGCTCACGAAAAGGGGATTCCCAAATGATCGGCTACGCCACCATCGGCACCAACGACCTTGAGAAGGCTTCCAAGTTCTACGACGCGGTGCTCGCACCCCTGGGCGGCAAGCGCACCTTCGCCAATGGCGACCGGATGCAGTTCTATGGCTCCAGCGCCACGCCAGGCATGATCGCCGTCAGCAAGCCCTACGACGAGCAGCCGGCCACGGCGGGCAACGGCACGATGTTCGGCCTGCCGGCGGCCACCAAGGAGCAGGTCGACGAGGCGCACGCCGCGGCCCTGGCCGCCGGCGCCACGTGCGACGGCCCGCCCGGCCAGCGCCTGCCGACGTTCTACGGCGCCTACTTCCGCGACCTGGACGGCAACAAGATCTGCGTCTTCAAGATGGGCTGACGCCCGCCGGCGCGCCCGCCGTCCCCGAGGCGGCGGGCGTGACCCGCCACACAATGCCGCCGACATCGTCGGCCACGAGAAGCGCGCCCTTCGTATCGACGGTGACGCCGACGGGTCGGCCCTGGATCTTGTCGTCGGCGTTCAGGAAGCCGGTTAGGAACGCCTGCGGCGGCATCTGTGGCCGCCCATTCGCGAAGGGCACGAACACCACGCGGTAGCCGTTGAGCGGTTTGCGATTCCACGATCCGTGCTGGCCGATGAACGCGCCGCCCTTGTACTGCGCGGGGAATGTCTCGCCCCGATAGAAGGTGAGGCCCAGGGACGCCGTATGCGGCCCGAGGCCGTAGTCGGGCTTGATGGCCGCGGCCACGAGCGCGGGGTTCTGCGGCTTCACCCGCTTGTCCACGTTCTGGCCCCAGTAGCTGTAGGGCCAGCCATAGAAGCCGCCCTCCTTCACGCTGGTGAGGTAGTCCGGCGGCAAGTCGTTGCCGATCTCGTCGCGCTCGTTGGAGACTGTCCACATCGCGCCGGTGCCCGGTTCGAAGTCGATGCCGTTGGGGTTGCGGATGCCCCCCGCGAAGACGCGGGCCTTGGCGGTCCTGAGGTCGAACTCCCAGATGGCGGCCCGGCCCTGCTCGTTCTCCATGCCGTTCTCGCCGATGTTCGAGTTGGACCCCACGGTGGCGTAGAGCTTCGAGCCATCGGGACTGGCCACCACGTTCTTCGTCCAGTGGTGGTTGATCGGCGGGCCGGGCAGGTCGAACACCTTGGTTCCCGTCCCGGGCACGGCCGTCGCGCCCGTCTGATAGGGGAAGGCGACGACCCCGTCGGAATTCGCCACGTAGAGCAGGCCGCCCACCAGGGTCATCCCGAACGGCTGCTTGAGCCCCGTCGCGAAGTCGTTCTTGGTTTCCGCGACGCCGTCACCGTCCGCGTCGCGCAGCAGGACGATCTTGTTCGGGCTGGGCCGAGCGGAGCCGACCTTCTTCATCAGCATCTTCTGGAAGAAGCCCTTGATGCCCTGGTTCGACTTGTCGGCCTTGCTGGGCTCGGACGACGACAGCGCGGCCAAGACGTCGCCGTTCGGCAGCACCAGCAGCCAGCGTGGATGGTCCAGGCCCTCGGCGTAGCGCGTCACGACGAAGCCGGGCGGAGCCTTCGGCGCGGCGCCTGCAGGCCAGCCGACCACCTCGGGTACGCCCACGGTCGGGATGAGGCCCTTCTGCGGGCCCTTTAGCGCCGGATTGGGGCCGAAACCCACGAACGGATCGTCCGAGCCGGCGGACACGCAGGACGAAAGCAGGACGGCGGCGACGGCCGTAGCCAACCAGGCGGACTTCATGGATGCCTCCCTCCGACGACGATCTCTCAACGCTGACGCCACGGCGCCGTTGCGCCGCGACGGGAAACCCGATGCACTGGCGGCCGAGGAAACGAGAAGAGGGCGGGGCCCATGGACCTCACGCTTACCCCGGAACTGGCGGCCTTTCGCGATGAGGTGCGCGCATTCCTGGAGGCGCACAAGTCCGAACACGAGGGCGGCGCGCCGAAGGACCCCAGGGCCTGGCAGCGCCTGCTCATCGACAACGGCTATGCCGCCCGCACCATCCCGCGCGAGTACGGCGGCTATGGCGCCGAGCCCGATATCCTGAAGGCGCGTATCATCGCCGAGACGTTCATCGAGGCGAACGCGCCGCGGGGCATGAGCGGCCAGGGCATCTCGATGCTGGTCCCGACGCTGCTGGAGATGGGCTCGGAGGAGCAGAAGCGCCGGTGGATACCGCCGACGCTCAGCGGCGAGATCATATGGTGCCAGGGCTATTCCGAGCCCGGCGCCGGCTCCGACCTAGCCAACCTGCAGACCCGGGCCACGGAGGACGGCGAAGATTTCATCATAAATGGTTCAAAAATTTGGACTTCTACCGCTGCGCAGGCGCAGATGATGTTCTGCCTCGTGCGCACCGAGCCCGACAAGCCCAAGCATGAGGGGATCTCCTATGTGCTCTTCCCCATGAGCACGCCGGGGATCGAGGTGCGTCCGCTGACCACCATGACCGGTCAGGCTGAGTTCAACGAGGTGTTCTTCACGGACGTGCGCGTGCCGCAGGCGAATGTGGTGGGCGGGCGCGGGCGGGGGTGGCAGGTCGCGAACACTACGCTGAAGCACGAGCGCGGCATGCTGGGCGATCCGAACGCCACAGAAGCCCGACTCAAGTCGCTGATCGAGCTGATGAAAGCCGAAACGATCGATGGTGAGCGGATCATCGACAACCCGGTCTTCCGCGACCGGCTGATGCAGCTCCAGGCGCGGGTGCTGTCGATGAAGTTCAACGGCCTGCGCACCATGACCGACGACACCGCCGGTCTCGCCCGCCTGGTCGTGAAACTGCAGGGCTGCGAGCTGAACCATCAGCTCGCGGCCCTGGCGATCGACGCCCTCGGCGAGCTGGGCATCCTCTACGAGGACGGGCCGCACCTGCGCGCCAAGGGCCGCTGGCAGTGGAACTACATGTTCGACCTGGGGCTGATCATCGGCGGCGGCACCGCGCAGATCCAAAAAAACATCATCTCCGAACGCGGCCTCGGCATGCCGCGCGAGCCCAAGACGGTGGAGGCCTGAATGCGGTTCGCGCTTTCGGAAGAACAGACCCTGCTGCAGGACAGCCTGAACCGGGCGCTGGCGGACCTCGTGCCGCTGGAGCGCGTGCGCCGCTACCCGGGCGAAGGGGGGCCGGCGGAGGTGGCCGACGTCTGGATGCATTTGGCCGAACTCGGCTTGCCGGGCCTGACGATCCCGGAGGAACAAGGCGGTCTGGGGCTGGGCATGCTGGAGGCGGCGCTGGCCAGCGAATCGCTGGGCAAGGTGGCGGCGGCCTCGCCGTTCATCGGAGCGACCGTGCTGGCGCCCCTGGCGCTGAAGCTGGCCGGGACCGAGGAGCAGCGCCGGCTCTGGCTGCCGAAGCTCGCCACCGGCGCCGTGACCGTCGGCGTCGCCATCTCCGAGCCGATCGCCGGGGCGCGCGACGGTGGCGGCGTGACCGCGGCGAACGGGCGGCTGTCGGGCCAGGCGCTGTTCGCGCTGAACGCCACGGGCGCGGACCTGCTTCTGGTCGCGGACAGAAGCGGCGGGCTGCACCTGGCGCGCACCGCCCACGCCGCCGAGCCGATGCCCAGCATCGACGTTACGCGCCGGCTGACGGCGCTGACCTTCGAGGACACCCCGGCCGAAGCGCTTGCCTCGAACGGCGCGCTGGACCGTCTGCGGGATGCCGCGTGGATCATGCTGGCCGCGGACACCCTCGGCGCCGCGCAGGCCATGCTCGACAAGGCCGTCGCCTACGCCAAGGAGCGCAAGCAGTTCGGCCGCACGATCGGCAGCTTCCAGGCCGTGAAGCACCTCTGCGCCGAGATGGCCGCCGAGCTCGAGCCGGCCCGGGCGCTCGTCTGGTACGCCGCCTATGCCTTCGACCACGCGCCGGACGAGGCGCCGCTGATGGCGGCTCACGCCAAGGCGCATCTGTCGGAGATCGGGCGCTTCATCGCCCGCACGTCGACCGAGGTGCATGGCGGCATCGGCATGACGGATCTGCTGGGCCTGCACTTCTGGTTCAAGCGGATCGGCCAGAACCGGCAGTTGCTGGGCGGGCCCGAGAAGGTGCGCGAGATCGCGGCGCGGATACAGGGCCTAGCGGCCTGAGAGGAGAAGGGCGATGCCCGACGGCGCAACGCAGGGTCTGATCGACGACCGGTACGCCAGGGTCAAGGCGGCGTTCGAGGAGAACTTCAACCAGGGCCAGGACATCGGCGCGTGCTTCTGCGCCACGGTCGAGGGCGAGACCGTGGTCGATATCTGGGGCGGCTTCGCCGATCCCGCACGGACGCGGCCCTGGGCGCGGGACACCATCGTCAACGTCTATTCGACCACCAAGACGATGACGGCGCTGACCGCCCTGCTGCTAGCGGACCGTGGCGAGCTCGACTTCGAGGCCCCGGTCGCGAAGTACTGGCCGGAGTTCGCCGCCAACGGGAAGGCGGACGTGAAGGTCAGCCACCTGATGAGCCATTCGGCCGGCCTGTCCGGCTGGAGGGAGAAGATCTCGACCGGCGACCTCTACGATTGGGAGAAGATGACGTCGCTGCTCGCCGCCCAGGCCCCCTTCTGGGCGCCGGGCACCGCGCCCGGCTATCATGCGCTGACCCAGGGTTACCTCGTCGGCGAGGTCGTGCGGCGGATCGCGGGAAGGTCGCTGGGGACGGTCTTCCGCGAAGAGATCGCCGAGCCGCTCGGCGCCGACTTCTGGATCGGCCTGCCCGCGTCGGAGGACGAGCGGGTCGCCGAATTGATCCCCCCACCGCCCGGGCCGCGGGACCCGAACGCGACAGAAGTCCAGCGCAACATGTGGGACAACCCGGGCATCGACGTCGGCGAGACCAAGACCCGCGCCTGGCGCGGCGCCGAGATTCCGGCAGCGGGCGGAACGGGCAACGCCCGCTCGGTCGCGGAGATCCACGCGATCCTGGCCAACGGGGGTGTCGCGAAGGGACGACGGTTCATGTCCGAAGCCGGCTGCCGCAAGGCGCTGGAACTGCAGGTCGAGGGCCGGGACTTGGTGCTGGGCGTGCCCGCCCGCTTCGGTCTGGGCTTCGGCCTTTCCGGCGGGATGCTGCCGTTCCCCAACCCGAACACGATCTACTGGGGCGGCTACGGTGGCTCGCTGGTGATCATCGACATGGACGCTCGGACCACCTTCGCCTACGCGATGAACCGGATGGCGCCGACGACCCAGGGCGACCTCCGCGCGCTGGGTCTCGCCATGGCCATGTGGACGGCGATGGGAACCATCTAGCCTTACCCCGACCTTCGTCGGCGGAGGGCGAGCCAAGTCAGGCGCGGAGCCTCAGTGCTTCACGTGCTCGGGCTTACCCTTGCGCTTCGTGTGGGCCATCTTCTCAAGCTCCTTTTCGGACATCGACATCATCGACTTCGACGCGCCCTGAAGCTTGCTCTTCGGGGTGTCTCCGCGCTTCGCAGAGAGGGCGGCGCCGGCGGCCTTCTGCTGTGCTGCGGACTTGGCGGGCATGGTCTTGCTCCTGTGTCTGACGTTCGCCCGGTGCAACCCTCTCGGAGGCGGCTGGTTTCATCACGCCTCGCATGTTGAATTCTCCGCGCTCCGGGCAAGGCGACGCCAGGGTGCATCTCGTCGCGCAAGTGGCTGATGCCGGGCAGCGCAATGCCGATATCGAAGTCTGTGAGGTGTCAGCGACGGAATCTTTTCAAAGCCTTTAGAATTCCATGCCCCAAATGCAACCTGAGCGGGGGCTTGCAGGGTCAGGGGGCATCCTGGTGGCGGACGAGGTGGCGCAACCACCGGCGGCGGGCGGGCCCGTCGATCTGACGGCCGTGCTCGACGCGTGGCCCGAATGCGCGCGCGTGCTGTCGCTGTCGGGCGAGATCCTGCACATCAATCCGGCGGGTGAGGCCCTTGTGGAATTGCCGCTGGACAGGGTGCGGGGGCGTTCGTGGCCCTTACTATGGCCGCCGGAGTCCCGTGGGCCGATGCAGGACGCCATCGCCGAGGCCGGTTCGGGCAAGGTCGGCCGGTTCCGAGGAGTGTGCCTCTCGCACAACGGCAACCGCCTCTGGCTCGACACGGTCGTGGCGCCGGTGCGGGACGCCGCGGGCCAGATCGTCAACCTGCTGGCCGTCTCGCGCGACATCTCCGACGCGATGGAATCGCAGGCCTTCCTGGAAAGCCTGGTCCGTCTCCTGCCCAATCCGATCCTGGCCAAGAACGCCCGCGACGGTCGCTATGTGCTGATCAACCAGGCCGCGGAGGAGGCCTTCGGCCTGTCGAGCGCCCAGGCCATCGGCAAGACCGCCCATCAGCTCTTCCCGCAGAACGAGGCCAGGGGTTTCGCCCAGGAGGACGCCGAGGTGGTCGCTTCGCGCACCACGCGGGTCTCCGAGGAGGAGCCGATCACCACGCGCGCCGGGGTGCGCTATTTCACCACCAAGAAGTTCGCGACCTACGACGGGGACCAGGCGCTGCACCTCGTGACATTGGGCGAGGACGTGACGGAGCGCCGGGAAGCGGGGGCCGCGCTTCGCAACGCGCTCGCGGAGGCCGAGCAGGCCAACCGCGCCAAGAGCGAATTCCTGGCCAACATGAGCCATGAGATCCGCACGCCGCTGAACGGCATCGTGGCGGGCGCCGACATGCTGGCGCGAGCCCGCCTCGAGCCGCGTGCGCGCGAGCTGGTGCAGATCATCGCGTCGTCGGCGGCGAACCTGGAGCGGTTGCTGTCCGACATCCTGGACCTGGCGCGCATCGAGGCCGGCCGTATCGCGATCGAGGAGACGACGTTCCACCTGGGCGAACTGGTACGCACGACGGCCGCCCTGGCCAGGCTGCAGGCCGACGAAAAGGGCGTGGCGCTGGAGGTTGAGGTCGCGCCGGACGTCGATCGCCCGTTCCATGGAGATCCGCACCGCATCCGGCAGGTGCTGCAGAATCTGCTCTCGAACGCCGTGAAGTTCACGGAGAAGGGTTCGGTCGCGGTGTCGGCGGCGATGCAGGGCCCGGGCGTGCGCGTGACGGTTCGCGACACCGGGATCGGCTTCCGCGCCGAAACGAAGGACCGGCTGTTCCACCGCTTCCATCAGGCGGACGGCTCCATCACCCGTAGGTTCGGCGGGACCGGTCTCGGCATGACCATCAGCCGCGAGTTGGTGGAGCTGATGGGCGGCGTGCTCGATGCGGAAGGGCGTGAAGGGCAGGGGGCCGCCTTCTGGTTCGACCTGCCCCTGCGGCGTGCAGAGACCGTCGAGGCCGTCCACGAAGCCGTCCACGCCGAGGCACCGGACCGCCCCCTGCGCGTGCTGCTGGCGGACGACCATCCGACCAATCGCAAGGTCATAGAGCTGATGCTGGAGGACCTGGCCGAGCTGGTGAGCGTGGAGAATGGCGCCGAGGCGCTGATGGCGCTGGGGACGGACGTCTTCGACCTGGTGCTCATGGACATGCAGATGCCGGTCATGGACGGCCTGGAGGCCACCCGCCGCATCCGCGAGACCCAGGCCGCTGCAGGCCAGGCGCCGATCCCCGTCATCATGCTCACCGCAAACGCCCTGCCCGAGCACGTAGCCGCCAGCCGCGCCGCAGGCGCCGACCTTCACCTGGAGAAGCCCGTCACACTGACCGGCCTGATCGAGGCGATGAACGACGTGCTGGCCGCCGAGGATGGCGTGACGGCTCAGGCCGTCTAGCGGCCCTCGGCCTTCTCCGCGAAGCGGTCGCGGGTCCAGGCGAGCAGTTCAGACGTGAAGGGCGCGTCGGGCGCTAAGAGCGAGAGGTGGTCGCGCCCGGCATAGGTGCGGTAGTCGACCTCTTGCCCCTGCGCGCGCCATGCCGCCACGAACCGGTCCTGGACGGTCGGAAGCACGAGATCGTCGGCGAGCCCCTGGGCGATCAGCACGGGCGCCGCGAGCCGGCCCTGAGGCGTGTTTTCTGCAAGGCGCCGTCCGAGCGGGCCCAGGGAGGGCGGGCGGGCAAAGAGGCTTCCGCCGGCGGCCTTCGCCTCGATCGCCGACACAAGCGCCCGCCGGTCGCTCATGCACCGGCTCGCCATGTCGTAGGCCAGGGGGCGCACGAGAGGCCGGACGTAGCCGTCGAACGTCACGTCCGGATAGGCGTCGGCATAGGCTCTCATCACATAGCTGGACAGCATGCGGCCGACCACGGTGTGCTGCACCTCTTCCAGTAGCGCCGGCAGGTCGCTGGCCGGCGCGGCGGCGGCGACGCCCGCGATGCGGACATCCGGGGCGTAGGCGGGCGCGATCAGCCCGGTCCAGAGCGCCGCGCCGCCGCCCTGCGAATGGCCCCAGACCACGACGCCGTCGGCCAGGCGCTGGCCCGGCAGCCGGCGCGCCGCCCGGATCGAGTCCAGCGCCGATCGCGCCTCGCCCTGGCCGATCAGGTAGGGGTGCGGTCCCGCGGTTCCGAGCCCTTCGTAGTCCGTGGCGACGATAGCCCAGCCTTGCTCCAGCGCCCGGGGAATCGCCCCCATCCCGGCGAACGGCTCCCTAAGGAGCGATGGCGCGCAGCCCGGTTCGACGCCCGTCGTGCCGTGCGTCCAGGCCACCACCCGCAGCGGCGCCGCGCCGGCGGTGGCGGGAACCACGACGAGGGCGCTGGCCACCGCCGGGCGGCCGTCGTGACGCGTCGTGCCGTAAAGGATGCGCCAGCCCCGAGCGCCCGGGGGCGCGCCACGGCCAAACGCCTCGGCGCGGATTAGGGCGCCGGGCTGGAAGGGCGAACTCGCGGGCGGGGCATAAAAGGCGTCCGGCGGCGTGGGCCGCGCCCAGAGCCAGATCGAGCCCACGCCGACGAAGAGCAGCACCGCAAGTGCGGCGAACGCGATCCCCGCCCAGCGCAGAAGGCGCCGCGCGATCACGCGGACGCCTTCGTCATGTCGTGCGGCCCGCCCATGCGATCCTTCCCCGAACCCGCCGTGCCGGCCGGCGGAGAGTACCGGAGGCCGCCGTGGCGGCAAACGCCGTCAGAAGTAGTCCTTCAGCACCAGTTCGACGGTTTCCCCAGTGGACAGGGTCACCTTGAGCGGGACGCCGGCAGGTCCGTTGCGCAGAGCGGTGATCCCCGGGACACCCAGTTCGCTCACCGGCTTGCCGTTGAGAGCGGTGATCTGCTGTCCGACCTTCAGTCCGGCGAGGGCCGCGGGAGAGCCCTCGGGAACCAGGCCCAGCGTGGCGACGCCGCCCGACATGCGGGTGAGCAGCCCCGAACGGTCCTTCGGGAACGGCGCGCCGATCGCGTCCGCGCGCGGCTTCAGCAGCAGGCGACCCCGCGAATAGTCGGTGGTGACGTCGAACCGGCCCAGGATCGGCATGCCGATGTTCCCGGAGGTGTGGCCGGTGTTGAAGGCGCTGTTGTCCTCATCGCCGAAGACGGCGGGAATGTCGCGCAGCGTCACGCCCGCGATGGTCAGGGTCTTCACCGAGGCCACGGTGCGCGGCCGGATACCGCCGACGGCGCCCGACAGACCCTTCGACGTCGGCCGGTCGGCGAGCATGCCCTGCGGCTTCCAGTAGGAGGGGAAGACCAGTAGCGGCTGGCCGTTCCCCAGGTCGAAGTCCATCAGCACAGGCTTGCCGCCCTCGATGGACGCGGGAATGGCATGCAGGCCCGAGACGTTGCTGACGGGCACCGCGACCGCACCGGGCTCGGGCTTGAAGCGGGCCGGATCGTGGAAGGTGATGGTCTTGTCGGCAAAGTCGAGCTGCACCGTGAGCGCGTTCAGCACCTCCTTGCCCAGGACCACGGGCAGCGGGCGGCCGATGGCGGCGGCGATCGGTTTCAGGTCGAGCAGGGCCACGGTCATGTCGCGCAGCTCGACGTCGCCCACCTTGATGGTCACGCCGCTGGCCAGCTCGGCCACGTCGCGGCCGCCGGTGCCTACCGCATCGACGACGGCCGTCGGCTTGATCCCGAGGCTCTCGGCGAAGGCATTGTCCAGCACCGTGGTCTCGGCGCCGCTGTCCAGCATCACCGGGGCCGGCACGCCGTTCACCGTGGCCGGAATGTTGATGCGCGTGCCGGCGAACAGCTCGAAGGCCAGCGGGTCGGTGTGCGCGCGGCCGGCCGGGAAGGTGTAGAGGCGGCGCGAGGCCGGCCGCTTGTAGGCTGCGGGCGCCGGCGCTGGGTCGATGTCGACCTCGGTGAGGGCGAGCGTGGTCGCCGTGCCGTCTTCGGTGCGCTGGACCTGGCGGAAGGGGACGCGGACCCCTTCGACCATCCGCCAATCGTCGAAGCGGGTGATGGTGGTGGCGCCCTCCTCGGTCGTGCGGTCGGCGATCAGGGCTCCGCTGGCGGGATCCAGCAGCAGGTCGTAGCGGCTCGCGGGGTCGAAGGTGACGCGCAACACCTGGACCGTCTTGCCGTCGAAGGTCTCGCCGGCCTCAAGCGACACCTTGGCTTTCGAACTCCGAAGGGCGTCGTCGAAGGTCGTCAGCCGCCGACGTTCGGCTTCCTTGGCGGCCGCTTCGCCGGCGTCCTCGACCTGGCCGCTGAGCGTCACCGTCCAGCCGGCCATCCCGACGATCGCGCGGTGGGTCACCGCCGAGCCCTGGGTGATCCGCTCCATCAGCCTGCCGGGTTCGACCCGGCGCTCGATGACGCCCTGAAACCGCCCGTTGTCGGTGGTGCCGCGAACCAGGATGCCCCGGGCCTTCTCGAAGGCCGGACCACCCCGCCAGGCCACATAACGGCCGATGGCGTCGGCGGCAGGGTCGGCGAGCGCGGCGGCGGGCGCGGCCAGCGCCAGGGCGGCAGCCGCGGCGGCCAGGTAGCATTTCATCTCTAATCTCCGGAGGCAGGGCTGGTGAGGGCGTCGAGTCCAGGCGGATGCGAGCCGAACAGCGAAGGGTCGAAGGCAAGGGGCTCGCCGCGCGCGTGGGCGCCAAGACCGATCTCGGCGGCGAGGCCGCTGTGGTGCAGGCAGGCCAGATAGGGGCTGTCGCTCCAGACCCCATGGCGACACTTCCGTCCGTCGCGGGAGAGGAGCGCGCTGAGGTGCTCGATCCCGTCGGCGACGACGGTCACCTGCAGCCCCGGCCAGGCAGCGAGCTGCGCCGGCGCGGTGGGCTGGCTGATGGTCGGCACGGTGCTGTTCACCGGCGTGTAGACCTGGCCCAGGACGCGGACGCCGCGTGCGGCCGCCTGGGCGAGATCGGGCTCCAGGAGCTCAAACGGGCCCGGGAACAGGTCGAACAGCAGTACGGACTTCGCCGCGGCGATCATGCCGCGCGCGCGCGCCAGAACCTGATCGGGTGTCCGCAGCGTATAGAGCCGCGCCTCGGCCTCGGGCGCCTTCAGCTCGGCGAGCGCGGTCAGGGCCGAGCGGCTGCGCTGCTCGAAACGGGCCGAAAGCTGGGCGATCAGCTCGGTCGCGGGCGCGGCGCGCCAGGTTTTGCTCTCGCCCTCGTCGACCAGGACCGCGCCTTTCTGCGCGAGGGTCTCCAGCGCCTGGTAGGTATTCGCCGCCGCCTTGCCGACAGCCTTGGCGAGCCGATAGCCGGTGGACGGCCCCAGGCGCGTGAGCTCGCAGAACAGCAGCGCCTCGATCTCGGTGAACCCGAGCTCCAGCAATGCGGTTTCCGGCGTGGTAGTAGTCATGACTACTACTTCTCTGCCATGGCGGGCGAAGTCGAGTTAAACTGTCGTAAGGCGCGGCTCGCGACGTGGGCGGGACTGGGGCCGTTGACTGACGCTGAGAGAGCCAGGGTCCGCTTTACGCCGTAAGGCCGATGGTCGGCCGGAAGACGGACAGGGAAGCATGAGCGCCTTCAAGGACAACCTGCTGGCGGGCATGACCGCCTTCGTGGCGGGCGGCACCAGCGGCATCAACCTAGGCATCGCCAAGCGCTACGCCGCGCTGGGAGCGAAGGTCGCGGTGGCGGGCCGGAACCCCGAGAAGGCGGCGAATGCGGCGGCGGAGATCGGCGGCGGCGCGCTGGGACTGTCCTGCGACGTGCGCGACTATGCCCAGATCCGCGCGGCGCTGGAGGAGGCCAAGGACAAGCTGGGGCCGCTGGACATCGTAGTCTCGGGCGCCGCGGGCAACTTCGTGGCCCCGGCTTTGGGCATGTCGGCGAACGGCTTCAAGACGGTGGTCGACATCGACCTGAACGGCACCTTCAACGTCTTCCGCGCATGCTACGATCTGCTGGCGCCGAACGCCTCGCTGATCGCCATCACGGCGGGGCAGGCGGTGAACCCTTCGATGATGCAGGCCCACGTCTGCGCGGCGAAGGCGGGCATCAACCAGTTGATCCGCGTGCTGGCCATGGAGTGGGGCCCCGCCGGCGTGCGGGTGAACGGCATCTCCCCCGGCCCGATCGCGGGCACCGAGGGCATGGCGCGGCTTAGCCCCACCCCTGAGTCCGACAAGGCGATCACCGCCCGCATCCCGCTGCGCCGCTTCGGCCAGGTGGAGGAGGTGGCCGAGAGCGCCGTGTTCCTGGTCAGCGACTCGGCGCGCTACGTCACCGGCACGATCCTCGACTGCGACGGCGGCTCCCAGCTCGGCGACGCCCGCGACCGTCAGGCGGCCGGCGGGCTCAGCTAGTCTTCCGCGATCTCGCTGGTGCGCCGTGTCTCGGGCATCCGCAGATAGACCAACAGCGAGATCGCGATCATCGCTGTGACGTACCAGTAGAAGCCGCGCTCCAGCCCGATGCTCTTGAACCAAAGGGCGACGTACTCGGCCGTGCCGCCGAAGACGGCGTTGGCCAGGGCGTAGGGCAGGGCGACCCCCAGCGCGCGGATATGCGCCGGGAATAGCTCGGCCTTCACCACCGCGTTGATCGCCGTGTAGCCGGTGACAATCACCAGGGCGCCCAGGGCAAGCAGGAAGGCCGTGAAGCTGTCGCTAGCGTCCTCCAGCAGGCGGAAGATCGGCCAGGTCAGCAGGGCGCCCAGGGTTCCAAAGCCGATCAGCAGCGGCCGGCGGCCGATCTTGTCGGACAGCCAGCCCGCCACGGGCTGCAGCAACATGAAGACGAACAGCGCCGCCGCCGTGATCTCGGTGGCCGCCTCGCGGCTGAAGCCCGAGGTGTTGACCAGGAACTTCTGCATGTAGGTCGAGTAGGCGTAGAAGGCGAGCGTGCCGCCGGCGGTGAGCGCGATCACCAGCAAAGCCTGCCGCGGGTAGTGCCGGAAGAGGATCCAGCCGCTGGACCCCATGCTGGCCGTAGCCTTCACATTGGTGAAGCTCTCAGTCTCGACCAAGCCGCGCCGGATGTAGAAGACAACGATCGCGAGCAGGCCGCCGATGGCGAACGGGATGCGCCAGCCCCAGGCTTCGAGGTTGGCCGCCGGCAGCGTCGCCTGCAGGATCAGCAGCACGCACAGCGCCAGCAACTGGCCCGAGATCAGGGTCACGTACTGGAAGCTGGAGAAGAAGCCGCGCCGGTCACGGCCGGCCATCTCCGAGAGATAGGTCGCCGAGGCCCCGTACTCGCCGCCCACGGACAACCCCTGCATCAGGCGCGCGAAGAGCAGGATGAGCGGAGCGGCCGCCCCGACTTGCGCGTAGGTGGGCGAGATGGCGATGAGGAGCGAGCCCAGGCACATCAGCGTGACCGAAAGCGTCAGGCCCGCCTTGCGCCCCCGCCGGTCGGCGTAGACCCCCATGATCCACGCGCCCAGCGGCCGGACGATGAAGCCCACGGCGAAGACCGCCGCCGCGCTCAGCAATTGGGCGGTCGGGTCGTCGGACGGGAAGAAGGCGGGCGCGAAATAGAGGGTGAAGGCGGAATAGACGTACCAGTCGTACCATTCGACGAGGTTGCCGGTGGAGCCGCCCACGATGGACTTCAGGCGACTCCGGCCCGCCGACGACTCCGACACCTGCATCCGCTTCCTCGTTGTTGCTTGCCGATCCTAAACGGTCCGGCGCCGCACTTTCCGCCATGCCGCCCTCCGGTTGGGCGCACCGCTCGCTCAAAACGCGCCTGACGCAGCGGAGGGCTGGACGGCGTCGCCCAACCGTGCGCCGACTGTCACACGGGTGTCGTGTCGAGCGCCGGGGGGCGGAATGAGCGAGCTTCTCGTTCGGCTGGAATGGTTCAAGGCCGTCGTGCTGCCGCACGAGGGCGCGGTGCGCGCGCGGCTGAGACGCATCTGCCCGCCCGGCTTCGACATCGACAACCTGGTCGCCGAGTCGCTGTCGCGGGCCTACCAGGCGCAGGACTTCTCGCGCGTGACCGCCGGCCGCGCTTATCTCATGACGATCGCGCGCAACCTGCTGATCGACGCGATGCGGCGCGAGACCATCGTCTCGCTCGACTTCGTGGCGGACCTCGACGTCCTGCGGTCCGACGACGCGGCGGCGGAGCGACAGATCCAGGCGCGGGACGAGCTGCGGTGGCTGCAGGCCCTGGTCGACCGCATGCCGGCGCAGCCTCGTAAGGTCTTTCTGCTGCGACGCGTGCATGATCTTTCGCCTGCCACCATAGCGGGCCAGATGGGCTTGTCCGTTTCAACGGTCGAGAAGCATCTTGCCAAGGCGCTCCGGCTCGTGGCTGAGGCGCGGGCGGAACGTGAGGATCAAGAGTTTGGGCGAACCGCCCCACAGGAACTGCGACCGGCAAGCGATCGACGATCAGGCGGCCGCCTACGTCGCTAGACTTGCGTCCGGGGTCAGTCCCGCGGAGCGGCAGGAGATTTACGCCTGGGTCGGCGCCGATCCCTCGCACGCCGTCGCCTTCGCCCGCATGGAGGCGGCCTGGGAAGCTTCGGAGCGCCTGCGCGCCGCCCCGCCGCCCCTTGAGCTGCTGACGCCGGTCGGCGCAGAGTCGGTGCTGCCGCTGATGGCCCGTGGCTCCAGCCGGCGGAACCTGATGTTCGGCGCGATGGCCGCCGCCAGTGCGGCGGTCGCCGCCACGGTCGGCTGGCGGCTGCTCGACAATGTCGCGCTCTATCGCACCGGCGTGGGCGAACGGCGCGTGGTGGTGCTCAAGGACGGCTCGAGCGTCACGCTCAACACGGCCTCGACCGTGGAGGTGGCCTTCACCGCGCACGAACGACGCGTGCGCCTGGTGCGGGGCGAGGCCCTGTTCGAAGTCGCGCACGACGCCGCCAAGCCCTTCCTCGTCGATGCGGGCGCGGCCCGCTTCCGGGCGCTTGGCACGGCCTTCAATGTTCGCGTGCGTCCCGATGTCGTGGAGCTGACGGTGACCCAGGGAGTGGTGGCGGTGGTCGCGGGCGAGGGCGGGGTCGCACAGGCCCCGGCGGCTCGGATCGCGGCCGGGGGAGGCGCCGTGGTCCGATCCGGCGCAGTGGCGCCCACGGCGCTGGACGACCAGCACTTGCGCCAGCGCACGGCCTGGCAGGAAGGCGTGCTCGAGTTCGACGGAGAGTCGCTGGCCCAGGTGGTGGGTGAGTTCAACCGCTATCGCCGCCAGCCCATCGTCATCGGCGACGCGCGGCTGGAGTCGCTACGGATCGGCGGCCGGTTCGAGGTGGACG
>NZ_JANINU010000292.1 GCF_024508875.1 Phenylobacterium sp. | reverse complement strand
GCGGCGCCTATGTGCCGGCGATGTCGGACGAGACGGTGATCGTGCGGAACCAGGGCACGATCTTCCTAGGGGGTCCGCCGCTGGTGAAGGCGGCCACGGGCGAGGTGATCAGCGCCGAGGAACTCGGCGGCGCCGAAACGCACGGCCGCCGATCGGGCGTCGTCGACCACGTCGCCGAGAATGACGAGCACGCGCTGACCATCGTGCGCCGGATCGTCGCCAACCTGAACACCACCAAGACCCACGATCTGCACCTGGAGGAGCCCGAGCCGCCGGCGTTCGATCCCGAGGAGCTGTACGGGGTCGTCCCGCAGGACGTGCGCGCGCCCTACGACGTGCGCGAGGTGATCGCCCGGATCGTCGACGGCTCGAAGTTCGACGAGTTCAAGGCGCTGTATGGGACCACCCTGGTCTGCGGTTTCGCCCGCATCTGGGGCTATCCCGTCGCGATCCTGGCTAACAACGGCGTGCTGTTCTCGGAAAGCGCGCTGAAGGGGGCCCACTTCATCGAGCTGGCCTGCAAACGGAAGATCCCGCTGGTGTTCCTGCAGAACATCTCGGGCTTCATGGTCGGCGGCCGCTACGAGGCCGGCGGCATCGCCAAGGATGGGGCCAAGCTGGTGACCGCGGTGGCGTCGGCGGAAGTGCCGAAATTCACCGTCCTGATCGGCGGCTCGTTCGGCGCCGGCAACTACGGCATGTGCGGCCGGGCCTATTCGCCGCGCTTCCTGTGGACCTGGCCCAACAGCCGGATCTCGGTGATGGGCGGCGAGCAGGCCGCATCGGTGCTGGCCACCGTCCACCGCGATGCCGACAAGTGGACGAAGGACGAGGAGGAGGCCTTCAAGGCGCCGGTTCGCCAGCGCTACGAGGACGAGGGCAACCCCTACTTCGCCACGGCCCGCCTGTGGGACGACGGCATCATCGATCCGGCCCAGACGCGCGACGTCCTGGGCCTGTCCATCTCCGCCTCGCTGAACGCGCCGATCCCCGAGACGCGCTTCGGCATTTTCCGGATGTAGGGCCGATGGGCATGTTCAAATCCGTTCTGGTCGCCAATCGGGGCGAGATCGCCCGCCGGGTCTTCGCGACCGCGCGGGGCATGGGGATCGAGACCGTCGCCGTGTTCTCGGAAGCCGACCGCGACGCCGGCCATGTGCGCGACGCCGACAAGGCCGTGATGATCGGCCCGGCCGCCGCGCGCGACAGCTACCTGAAGGGCGAGCGGGTGATCGCGGCGGCCAAGGCGGCCGGCGCCGAGGCGATCCACCCCGGCTACGGCTTCCTGTCCGAGAACGCCGAATTCGCCGAGGCGGTGATGGCCGCGGGGCTGATCTGGATCGGCCCGCCGCCCAGCGCGATCCGCGCCATGGGCCTGAAGGACGCCGCCAAGAGCCTCATGGCGAAGGCCGGCGTGCCGGTGACGCCGGGCTACCTGGGCGAGGACCAGTCGGCCCAGCGCTTGAAGGCGGAGGCGGAGAAGATCGGCTTCCCGGTGCTCATCAAGGCCGTGGCCGGCGGGGGCGGCAAGGGCATGCGGCTGGTGGAGAACGCCGCCGATTTCGACGCGGCGCTCGCGTCCTGCCAGCGCGAGGCGGCGGCCAGCTTCGGCGACGAGCGCGTGCTGCTGGAGACCTATGTCACCCGCCCGCGCCACATCGAGGTGCAGGTGTTCGGCGACCGCCACGGCGAGGTCGTCCACCTCTACGAGCGCGACTGCTCGCTGCAGCGCCGCCACCAGAAGGTGATCGAGGAGGCGCCCGCTCCCGGCATGAGCGAGGAGGCCCGCGCCGCGGTCACCGAGGCCGCGGTCCGCGCCGCCAAGGCGGTGGGCTATGTCGGCGCCGGGACCGTCGAGTTCATCGCCGACGCCAGCGCCGGCCTGCGCGGCGACCGCATCTGGTTCATGGAGATGAACACCCGCCTGCAGGTCGAGCATCCCGTTACCGAGATGGTCACCGGCCTGGACCTGGTGGAATGGCAGTTCCGCGTCGCCGCCGGCGAACCGCTACCGCTGCGCCAGGAGGAGATCCAGCTCAACGGCCATGCGGTCGAGGCCCGGCTCTACGCCGAGAACCCGGCCACCGGCTTCCTGCCGTCGATCGGCAAGCTGGAGAGCTTCAGCCTGCCGACGACCGTGCGCGTGGACACCGGCGTCGACGAGGGCGACGCCATCACGCCCTTCTACGACCCGATGATCGCCAAGCTGATCGC
>NZ_JANINU010000291.1 GCF_024508875.1 Phenylobacterium sp. | reverse complement strand
GTGGTACAACCGCGGCTACTACGGGACGATGAGCTTCAATTCCCGGGCGGTCTATCAGCGCTACATGGGCTGGTACGACGCCAACCCGGTCCACCTCGCGCCGCTGGAGCCGGCCGACGAGGCGAAGCGCTATGTCGAGATGATGGGCGGGGCGGCCAAGGTGCTGGCTGCGGCGCAGGCCGCCTACGACAAGGGCGACGACCGCTGGGCCGGGGAGCTGGCGAACCGCCTCGTGATGGCGGACGCGAACGACAAGGCCGCCCGCGAGGTTCTGGCCAAGACCTATGACCGCCTGGGCGCGGCGGCCGAGAGCGCCATCTGGCGCAACATGTACCTGACGGGCGCCAAGGAACTGCGGAACGGCGTCGCGCCGCAGGCGGGGGCCTCGGCCTCGCTGGACCTGATCCGCAACACGCCGACGCCGATGCTGCTGGACCTGCTGTCGGTGCGGCTGGACCCGGCGAAGTCGAAGGGCGGCGAGGTCACCGTCGACCTCGTCTTCCCCGACCGCAAGGAGCGGTTCCGGGTACGGGTGAAGCATGACGTGCTGACCTATGAGGCCGACCCGGCGGGTGGTACGGCGGACGCCACCTACGCGATGCCGCGCGCGCAGTTCCTGGGCGGGGCGCTGGCGGGCGCCGACCTCTCGGGCCAGGCTACAGCGGGGGACAGGACGGCGCTGGGCCGGCTGCTGGGCATGCTGTCGCCGCCGCGGGCGGGTTTCCCGATCGTGACGCGGTAGCGCCCGGTCCACTTCCGTCCGACTGGACCGTGACAGCGCCGCCGCGAGCGGCTATGGACAGCGCAGCATGAACCTGCGCCTCGCCCTCATTTCGAAGGTAGCCGCTCCCGCCGCGGGGCTTCGCGAGGTCGTGCGCAGCTAGAACTGCCCACCTCTGCCGATCCCCGCTCAACCCGCGGATGGATCGGCCAGCAGACCTTCTCCATCCGCCGCCCGATGGAGACCCCCGTGACCTCTTCCTGGAACGACCGCTTCAGTCCCCGCATGGCGCACGTCCGCGCCTCGGAGATCCGCGAGCTGCTCAAGCTGCTCGACCAGCCCGATATCCTGTCGTTCGCCGGCGGCATCCCCGACCCGGCGCTGTTCCCCATCGCGCGTATCGCCGAGCTGTACGGCGAGGTGCTGGCCGAGGCCGGCGACCAGGCGCTGCAGTACTCGGTGAGCGAGGGCCTGCCGGCGCTGCGGCGCTGGATCGCCGAACGGATGACCGCCCAGGGCGCGCCGTGCGACGAGGGCAACATAATCATCACCGCCGGCTCGCAGCAGGCGCTGGACCTGATCGGCAAGCTGTTCATCGGCCGCGGCGATGCTGTGTTGGTCGAGCGGCCGACCTACATGGGCGCGCTGGGCGCCTTCAACGCATATGAGCCAAGCTATGCGGACCTCGGGGGCGACGTCCCGGCGGGTGCGCGCCTGGCCTATGTGGTCCCCGACTTCGCCAACCCCTCAGGGCGCACAATGCCCCGCCGCGAGCGCGAGGCCCTGCTGGCGCGGGCGACGGCGCACGATCTGGTCGTCATCGAGGACGGCGCCTATCGCGACCTGCGCTTCACCGGGACGGACGAGCCGTCGATCCTGGCGCTGGACGTGGCGCGATCCGGCGGGATCGAGGCGGCGCGGACGCTGTATTGCGGGACGTTCTCCAAGACGCTGTCGCCGGCGCTGCGGCTGGGCTGGGTGTGCGGGCCGCGGGCGGTCATCGACAAGCTGGTGCTGCTCAAGCAGGGCTGCGACCTGCACGTCTCGACGATCAACCAGATGGTGGCCGCCCGCGTGGTCGCCGAGGGCTACGAAGACCACCTCGAGCGGCTGCGGAAGCACTACCACGCGCGCGCGTCGGCGATGCAGGCCGCGCTGGCGCGCCACATGCCGCTGGGCGTGAGCTGGTCGAAGCCGCAGGGCGGCATGTTCGTCTGGCTGACCCTGCCCGAGGGCCTGGACGGCGCGCAGTTGCTGGAGGCGGCGCTGGCGGAGGAACGCGTCGCCTTCGTGCCAGGCGGTCCGTTCTTCGCCGTGGACCCCGAACCCAACACGCTGCGGCTGGCCTACTCGCTGCTGTCGCCCGCCGACATCGACGAGGGCGTGCGCCGGCTGGGGCGGTTGATCGAGGGGCGGCTGGCCTACGCCGGCTCCAACGTTGCGCGGGCGGCGACGGGCAGGGCATAGCCGGCCGCCTTCGCCCGCTTCTCGCCCCGCTCGATCTCCTTGAGCAGGTCGTGGACGTAGA
>NZ_JANINU010000290.1 GCF_024508875.1 Phenylobacterium sp. | reverse complement strand
GGGTTCTCGACTTCAGTCTGGCCCAGGGCGACCGCGTGCAGCTCGACCCGGGCACGCAGTACACGGTGAGCCAGGTCGGCGCCGACACCGTCATCGACATGACGGGCGGTGGGCAGATGGTCCTGGTCGGCGTGCAGATGAGCAGCCTGACGGCCGGCTGGATCTTCGGGGCTTGACGCCCGGGTGGCGACGGGTTCGTCCCGCACGGAACGAGCTTGCGCGGCTCCCAACTCGCGTCCTAAGCGCGGGCGATTGCGGCGCAACCTAGCTTCACCTTAGTGTCCGCCTGCTTCCGGCATGTGGCCGGCGCAGGGGGCGCGTAAATGCCGTTCATCACCGGTACGGAAGCTGCGGACACCCTGTCGGGTGGGGCCGAAGACGAGGCCATCAGCGGTCTGGGCGGCGCCGACTCGCTTTCGGGCGGCGATGGTTCCGACACACTGAGTGGCGGGGACGGCCCGGATACGCTGGACGGCGGCGCCGGGTTCGACAGCATCACAGACTCCATTGGCGGCGGCCGCTATCTCGGAGGCGGCGGCGACGACTTCATCTACAGCAGCCTGCCGAGCTTCCCCTTCATTGCTTCCGTGGGCATCTACGAGGATGGCGGGGACGGCAACGATATCCTCTACGCCCGCATAGCCCAGGCTCAAGGCGGCGGGGTCACCCTGTTGGGTGGGGCCGGCAACGACGCGATCACTGCCGCGGGCATCATCGATGCGGTGATCGACGCTGGCGCCGGCGACGACCACGTCACGGTGAGCAGCCTAGGGATCCGCAGCGCGACGATCACGCTCGGCCCGGGGGCGGACGTCCTTCGCTATGATCCAACGGATTCACCGCTCGTGGTCGTCACCGACTTCAGGCCTGGCGCGGGTGGGGATCGCGTTTTCATTGAGCTGTCCTACAGGATCAGCAACTGGGACGGCGCGACCAACCCGTTCGCGGGCGGATATTTCCAGCTGATCCAGCAGGGCGGCGATGCGGTGCTGCGGCGCGATGTCGACGGCCCGCAAGGCAGCGCCGGATTCGTCGATATCATCCGCTTTCAGAACGCATCCGCGGCGGCCTTCACCGCCTTCAACCTGTTCGACTTTTCGCCCGATGGCAGGTCTTCAACGGCGGGCGTCATCTCTGGAACGGACGGTCCTGAGCTGATCGTCGGCACGACCGGCGGGGACTCGATACAGGGTCTCGGCGGTGGGGACGAGCTCGATGGGCTCGCGGGCGCCGACACCCTGGACGGCGGCGACGGCAACGACAACCTCGCCGGTGGCGGTGGTCCGGACAGCCTCGTCGGGGGTGCAGGCAACGACGATATTCATGGCGACGACGATCCTGCCATCGCTGGCGCGGACACCCTTTCCGGTGGGGCCGGCAACGACACGCTGGACGGTCATGAAGGCAACGACCTGATCGTGGGGGGCGACGGCGATGACCGGCTTCTCGGGCAGGCTGGGGAGGATCGACTCGAAGGCGGAGTTGGAAACGACCTGATCTATGCCGGGAGCGGCGCGGACACGATCGTCGAGCAGGAGGGAACCAACTACCTGCGCGGCGACGAGGGCGATGACAGCATCACCGGCGGGTCGGGCTTCGACGACATCAACGGCAACGCCGGCAACGACACTTGCGTGTCGGGCGGCGGCGACGACTGGGTGGTTGGCGGCCGCGACAACGACAGCCTGGTGGGCTCGGCCGGCCAGAACCTGGTCTACGGCAACCTCGGGAACGACACCTGCGACGGCGGGGACGGGAACGACATCGTCCGCGGCGGGCAGGACAACGACGTCCTGAACGGCGGGGCGGGCGACGACTACGTCTCGGGCGACAAGGGCTCGGACACCGTCACCGGCGGCGCGGGGGCCGACATCTTCCACACCTTCGGCGACGCGGGCGTCGACCGGGTTCTCGACTTCAGTCTGGCCCAGGGCGACCGCGTGCAGCTCGACCCGGGCACGCAGTACACGGTGAGCCAGGTCGGCGCCGACACCGTCATCGACATGACGGGCGGTGGGCAGATGGTCCTGGTCGGCGTGCAGATGAGCAGCCTGACGGCCGGCTGGATCTTCGGGGCTTAGGCGTCGGTACCCCGCTCCTTTCGAACTGGCGCAGGTCGACGTCGGCAAACGGCCATTCCGAACTGCCGAAATGGGTGGGAAGGAGAAGTTGCGGCTATCGATTTCGCTCGACGAGATCGGACCAGAACCGGACGTGCTTGATGTGCTGCGGCAGCGGATGGCGCGGATTGACGAACTCGCGCTCAAAGTAGTTCGCCAAGTCGCCACCGTAGTAAATCACGTCGGACTGATAGACCGAGAAGACTGGGTTTCCAGCCTCGTTGGGCTCCGTCGGCAGGTAACGATGCGAGACCAGCGGGATCAGTTTTGGGGCCTCGTTGACGACCTTCGCAACCACCTCTGAACGAGCCTCGGGAGTTCCGGGACGATCACCCCACTCTGGCCACCATAGGCCGTTGTTTTCGACATCGAACAGGAGGCCCTCCAAGGGCCACTTCAACATCTCGCGGATTTCCTTGTCGTCCGAACGCCAGTCGTAGGCGCGTACGGGCCGACGATCCCGGAGAAGCGCGAGCAGATCAGGCGGAAATACAAGGCCATACTTCGCCTGCGCGACATCAAGTTCAGATTGGGTATAGCCCTCTGCCCAGAGGCGTCCTTCCGCCCGACGCTTCCGCTGGAACTCGCTCATGATCGGTTCGCCGAGAGTGGCTGCCGCCTCTGCGCCTGCTGCCGTGTCCTTGTCGCCTTGACCCATGGCGGCGGCTCCCGAGCAGGCGGCCAGCACGGCTCCAAGTCCGAACGTGAAGGATCGCCGTTCCGCGCGCATGCGTGCATCTAGCCGGGCTGTAGCAGTCGGATCAATCAGCGCAGCCAACGCTGGAGCAATGTCCGAGAAGGGTCGAATGCGGAAGCGCGCCTCCCTGCCGGAAGCAGACCTTGATCCGCCTGTGAGGCCACGACCTAAGCCGGCTGTTTCATCGCCGCGATGCGGGCGTCGCGGAGGGCGGTGCGGCGGACCTTGCCGGCGTCGTCGCGGACCGGCTCGTCCACGAACTCGTAGCTCCGGGGCTGCTTGTAGGTGACGAGGCGGTCCTTGACGTGCGCCTTCAGGTCGTCGGCCGACACCTGGCCCTTGGCGTTGACGATGGCGTGGATGCGGCTGCCGAGGTCGTCGTCGGGCAGGCCGATCACGGCGCAGGATTCCACCGCCGGATGCTCCTGCAGCGCCGCCTCGATCTCGGCCGGATAGACGTTGGAGCCGCCGACCAGGATCATGTCGGTGCGCCGGTCGGCCAGGTAGAGATAGCCCTCGGCGTCGAACCGGCCCATGTCGCCCAGGCTTTCCCACCCGCCCGGCAGCGTCTTCGGCGTCGCGCCCACGTAGCGGTATGTCTCGGCCATACCGGGCGCGCGGCGCATGTAGATCTCGCCCACCTCGCCGGGCGGCAGTTCGCGGCCGTCCTCGCCGAACACCTTCATCTCGCCGATCGACACCTGGCCCACCGAGCCGCGGTGGGTCAGCCATTCGCTGCCGGTGATGATGGTGACCGCCTGGGCCTCGGTGCCGGCGTAGAGCTCCATCACCTCGCCCGGCGCGATCCAGTGGATGAAGGCCTCCTTCAGCCAGTCCGGGCAGGGCGCGGCCATGTGCCAGAGCGTCTCGACCGTCGACAGGTCGTAGCGGTTCTTCACCTCGCCCGGCAAGTGCCAGATCCGGTTCATCATGGTGGGGACGAGGTAGACCCAGGTGGCCTTGCGGGCCTGGATCTCGGCCAGGGTCTGCTCGGGATCGAAGCGCGGCGTCAGCACCACGTGGCAGCCCAGCGCCGTCGCCGACATCATCATGCCGAACGGGGCGTTGTGGTAGAGCGGCGCCGGGATCAGCAGGGTGTCGATGGGCCGGATGCGGAAGCCGCCGACCTCGGGGGTCTCCCGGGGCGTCACGCCCGGCTGGCCGGCGAGGATCAGCTTGGGCCGGCCCGTCGAGCCGCCGCTGGTGGGCGCCTTGGAGATGGGCGGGATGGCGTCGGGCAGGTCGCTGTCGTCGTCGGACAGGGCCGCGAGCTCCTCCACCGTCACCACGGGCCGGTCGATCTGGTGGTCGAACGTCGCGATCACGAGGGGCGAATTCGCCAACTCCACGATGGCCTGCAGCTCGGCCTTCGGCAGGCGGAACGAGATCGGCTGCGGCGTGGCGCCCAACTTCCAGATGGCGTGGGCGGCGACCACGAACCCGACGCTGTTCTGCAGGCCGAGCGTGACGAGGTCGCCGGCCTTGACGCCCCTGGCCGCCAGCCCGCGCGCGACGCGGTTCGACAGGCGGTGAAGCTGGCCGTAGGTGAGGGTCTCGGCGTCGCAACTGACGGCCGGCTGGTCCCCCTTCTGCGCCGCGTTCTGGGCCAGCTTGGCCCCGAAGGAGATCATCTCGTCGGTCATGGCGTGCTCCCGGTGCGTCGACCCGGATGCATCGCCCGCGGCCTGTCGCGTGTAATGTCACGGCTCGCGGGGCGGCAGGCAAGCGGCGCGGTTCAGTCTCCGAACTTGGCTGTCGTGGCGTCAGCTTCCCACCTGTGCCTGAGATCCAAGAAGGAGACCGCCATGCTGGAAGGCAACCAGGCCGCCGTGTTCGCCGAGCGCCAGAAGGGCACGCTGCCGGGCGAGCTGGGCATCGAGTGGCAGGTGGTGGCCAACGGCCGCGCTGAGGGCGCCTTCGCGGTGGCGCGCAAGCACATGGCGCCCAACGGCTTCATGCACGCCGCCTCGGTGGTCGCGCTGGTGGACAGCGCCTGCGGCTACGGCTGCATGGCCTCGCTGCCCGAAGGGGCCAGCGGCTTCACCACCATCGAGATCAAGACCAACTACCTGGGCACGGCGAAGGAAGGCGAGCGCGTGGCCTGCGAGGCGCGCCTGGTCCACGGTGGGCGGATGACCCAGGTCTGGGACGCCGAGGCGGTCAACGAGACCACCGGCAAGACCATCGCCGTCTTCCGCTGCACCCAGATGGTGCTCTGGCCGAGGTAAGGCGGAGGGTGCGCCGGCGTCGCCCGGATCAGGCCCGCGGGTAGAGGATGACCTGCGTGCAGCGGAAGGCGGCCATCAGCTTGCCGGTGGCGGCGTCCTCCATCCGCGCGTCCCAGACCTGAGTCGTGCGCCCGCCGTGCAGCAGGGTGGCCGTGCAGACGGCTTCGCCCTCGCGCAGCGTTCCGGTGAAGTTGCACTTCACCTCCGCGGTCGTGAAGCCGCTGGCGCCCTCGGGCCAGGCGGTGGAGACGCCATAGGCGCAGAGGATGTCGGCGACCGACAGCACGGCGCCCGCCAGCAGGAAGCCCGTGTGCGCGACGAGGTCGGGCCGCACGCTGAAGCGGCCGACGACCCGGCCTTCGGCCACCTCGGTGATCGTCAGCCCGATATGGCCGGGCAGCTTGCCGACGTTAGCCCGGTTCAGGTCCTCGACGCTGGTTCGGTTGGTGGTCGCCGGCATGATCCTCCCCTCGAAGCGGAAGGAGCCTCGGGTCTTCGCACGCCCTGCGCAACCGCTCTGCTTGCAGTGCGCTGCGGTGCAGATCGTGCGGCAATGCAGCGCAGATTAATTCACTCTCGTGAGAAATACTTGATTTTCCCGAGGCGCGAGACCATATCGCGGATCAGGTTGCACTGCACAAACGGGAGTGATGCAGATGGTCGCTCTGATCGAAAAGTTCCTGGACGCGATGTTCGCCCCGCTGGCGCGCGAACTGGAGCGCCTGCCGGCCTCGGCCCTGCGCTTCAACGTGTTCTTCTGATCTGATCGAGCCCTCAGGGTTCGAACGCAAGCGGCGCCGCCCATCGCTGGGCGGCGCCGTTTTCGTATGCGTCGGAAGCTCCGCGGCGCGGGCCGCGGGCGCTGTCTATCGGGAATCCGGGTTCAAGCGCGGAGCTTGAGCGCGACTTCCCCCCCCCGTCTCTCGCTTCGCTCGAGCCACCCTCCCCATGAAGGGGAGGGACATCAGCCGCCGGTGGCGGCGCGCTGCATTTGGGTGAGTTCGCCGATGCCCTTGCGGGCGAGGGCGAAGAGGGCTTCGAACTCGCCCTGGCTGAAGCCGCGCTTCTCGCCCGTGGCCTGGATCTCGACGATGTCGCCCGAGCCCGTGAGCACGAAGTTGGCGTCGGCCTCGGCGTTGGAGTCCTCCTCGTAGTCGAGGTCGAGGACGGGCGTGTCGTTGAAGATGCCGCAGCTCACCGCCGCCACCTGGTCGAGGATCGGGTCGGCAGCGATGACGCCCTCGTCCAGCAGGTACTTCGTGGCCAGGCGCAGGGCGACCCACGCGCCGGTGATCGAGGCGGTGCGCGTGCCGCCGTCGGCCTGCAGCACGTCGCAGTCCAGGGTGATCTGGCGCTCGCCCAGGGCCTTGAGGTCGATGATGGCGCGCATCGAGCGGCCGATCAGGCGCTGGATCTCCTGGGTGCGGCCGCTCTGCTTGCCGGCGGCGGCCTCGCGGCGGCCGCGGGTGTGGGTCGCGCGGGGCAGCATGCCGTATTCGGCGGTGACCCAGCCCTGGCCCTTGCCCCGCAGGAACGGCGGCACGCCTTCCTCCAGGCTGGCGGTCACCAGCACCTTGGTGTGGCCGGCCGTGATCAGGCACGAGCCCTCGGCGTAGCGGGTGACGCCGGTCTCAAGCGTGATCGGGCGCAGCAGGTCGGCGGAACGTTCGGAAGGGCGCATGAGCTCGGACTTTGAAGGGTGCAGCTTGCGCCGCGGAGGGTCGCGCTTATCCTAGATCACGAAGACGCCGTCCATGGGACAGGAAGACCGCTGAAAACCGCCGTGCCGCCGCCGCTGTTCACCCGTGGGCCCACGCTCACCGACATGGACGCCCGCGCCCGCGAGATCTTCCGCCGGATCGTGGAGAGCTATCTGGAGACCGGCGAGCCCGTCGGCTCGCGGACGCTCTCGAAGGCGGGCGTTTCGCTGTCGCCGGCCTCGATCCGCAACACCATGCAGGACCTGACCCAGCTCGGCCTGCTGGGCGCGCCGCATGTGAGCGCGGGACGGCTGCCGACCCACGCGGGCCTGCGGCTGTTCGTCGACGGGCTGATGGAGGTGGGCGACGTCGGCGACGACGAACGGCGCAGCATCGAGGCGCGGCTGAAGGCGCACGGCCGCAACTTCGAGGAGGCGCTGAACGAGGCCTCCAATATCCTTTCGGGCCTGGCCGGCGGGGCGGGGGTGGTCGTCACCCCGATGCGCGACGCGGGCGTGACGCACGTGGAGTTCGTCCAGCTCTCGGGCGAACGCACGCTGGCGATCATGGTCTTCGACGACGGCACGGTGGAGAACCGCCTGATCCGGCTGCCGGTGGGCGTGACGCCGTCGGCGCTGCAGGAGGCGTCGAACTTCCTCAACGCGCGGCTGCGCGGCCGCACGCTGGGCGAGGCGAAGGCCGACCTCGCCGCCGAGCTGGCGCGGGCGCGGCAGGAGCTGGACGAGACGGCGGCCCGGCTCGTCGAGGACGGCATGGCGGCCTGGGGCGGCGGCGAAGGCGAGGACCGGGCGCTGATCGTGCGCGGCCGCGCCAACCTGCTGGAGGACCGCGACGCCCTGGAGGACCTGGAGCGGGTGCGCTCGCTGTTCGAGGACCTGGAGCAGAAGGGCCAGCTCATCCAACTGCTGGACGGGGTGCGCGACGGCGAGGGCGTGCGCATCTTCATCGGCGCCGAAACGCGACTCTTTTCCCTTTCGGGTTCCGCTGTGATCGCGGCGCCCTATATGACGGGCGCCCAAAAGGTGGTGGGTGCGATCGGCGTGATCGGGCCCGCCCGCCTGAACTATGCCCGGGTCATTCCGTTGGTGGACTATACCGCCCGCGTGCTTGGCCAGGTGATGAACACGTGAGGATGCTGCGAGACCGATGTCCGAAGACCTGACCCCCGCCGATTTCGAAGCGGACGGCGACGAAGGCAACGCCAACATCGACAAGCTGCTGGCCGAGATCCAGTCGCTGAAGGAGCAGACGCTCCGCTACGCCGCCGAGGCCGAGAACACCAAGCGCCGCGCCGAGCGCGAGACGAACGACGCGCGGGCGTATGCGATCACCAAGTTCGCCCGCGACCTGCTGGGCGTGGCCGACAACTTCGACCGCGCGCTGGCCTCCGTGCCCGGCGACGTGGACGGGCCGGCCAAGAACTTCGTGGTCGGCGTCGAGATGACGGCCAAGGCGCTGCAGGGCGCCTTCGAGAGCAACGGCCTGAAGAAGATCGACCCGCCGAAGGGCGAGAAGTTCGACCCGCACAAGCACCAGGCGATGATGGAGCAGCCCGGAACCGACGTGGAGCCGGGCGGCGTCATCCAGGTGCTGCAACCGGGCTACGAGCTGCTGGGCCGCCTGGTGCGTCCCGCGATGGTGGTGGTGGCGGCCAAGGTCGCCGGCGCGCCGAAGCCCGAGGGCGGCGGAGGCTCGAACCCCTACGCGTCGGGCGAAGATGCGGGCGAACAGGGCGGATCGGTCGACACGCGGGCCTGATCCCGCGTTTTGCCTGTGGGTTTGCCCGGCTCGCTCTTCCCCGCCTCTCGAATTTGGCTAATGTCGCAAGTCCCCTCTTTTCGGGGCGCGCGCCGACACGGGTGATTCGCCGACGGCGTGCGATTGGCGAGCCGGGACCGACATGAAGCTTACGATTGAACGCGCCGCGCTGCTTCGCGCGCTGGGCCACGTGCAGAGCGCGGTGGAGCGCCGCAACACCATTCCGATCCTGTCGAACGTGCTGCTGTCGGCCGACCGCGATCGGCTGACGTTCTCGGCCACCGACCTGGACCTGGAGATCATCGACGAGGCGCTGGCCCAGGTGGACCAGCCCGGCCAGATCACCGCGCCGGCGCACACACTGTACGAGATCGTCCGCAAGCTGCCCGAGGGCGCGGACGTGTCGCTGAGCTTCACGGGCGAGGACCCGCGCCTGACCGTGGCCGCCGGCCGCTCGCGCTTCAACCTGCCGGTGCTGCCGGCGGGCGACTTCCCGGTGATGTCGGCCGAGGGTTTCGCCGGCCAGATGGAGGTCGACGTCAACGACCTGATCCGGCTGATCGACAAGACCCGGTTCGCGATCTCGGCCGAGGAGACGCGCTACTACCTGAACGGCCTGTACGTTCACACGGTGGTGGTGGACGGCAGCCCGCGCCTGCGCGCCGTGGCCACCGACGGCTCGCGGCTGGCCCTGGCCGACATGGCCGCGCCCGAGGGCTCGGCGGGCGCGCCGGGCGTGATCGTGCCGCGCAAGACCATCGGCGAGCTGCGCCGCCTGCTGGAGGACGCCGGCGAGAACGTCAGCCTGCAGATCAGCCCCCAGAAGGTGCGCCTGGAGATGCAGGGCGCGGCGCTGACCTCGAAGGTCATCGACGGCAACTTCCCCGACTACGGCCGCGTGATCCCCAAGGACAACAACCGCACGGTGATGGTCGACGCCAAGCTGTTCGCCCAGGCGGTGGACCGCGTGGCGACCATCTCGGCCGAGAAGAGCCGCTCGGTGCGCATGGCCATCGAGGCCGGCCGCGTGGTGCTGACGGTCCGCAACATGGAAGCCGGCCAGGCGGTGGAGGAGCTGGAGATCGACTACGACGGCGAGCCCTTCGAGCTGTCGTTCAACGCCCGCTACCTGCTGGACATCACCGACCAGATCTCGGGCGGGAGCATGGAGCTGCGCTTCGGCGGGCCGAACGACCCGGCGCTGGTGCTCGATCCGGCGGACGCGGACGTGCAGTACATCCTGATGCCGCTGCGGGTGTGATGTGAGAATTGCTCCCCCGTTGGGGGAGCTGTCGGCGAATGCCGACTGAGGGGGGCCTCAACGGTCGGAGCGGAAGCCCCCTCCGTCGCCTTCGGCGACACCTCCCCCAACGGGGGAGGAACTCGGGCTCAGTGCCCGTGCGGCCCTTCGTAGACGCCGGGGGCGAGGAGCTCGTCTTCCGGGCCTTCGCTGCCGGCGGCCAGGACGAAGCGGCGGTCGCAGTAGGGGCACTCGACGAAGGTCGCCTCGCCCATCTCCAGCCACACGCGCGGATGGCCCAGGGCGCCGCCGACGCCGTCGCAAGCGATCCGGCCGGTGCGCACGACGATCACCTCGGGCGCGGGCAGGTCCGGCGTCAGCGCCGGCTGGGCCGGCATCGGCTCGGGCTGGGTCTGGGCGGAGGCGCCCTTGTTGCGGACGATACGGGCCATGGAACGTCTATACCTCTTGGGCTCGAACTTGGCGCGGGCCCAGTCCGCGCCTAGGTATGCGAGGGCGGCTTCCCCCGTCAACGACAGGACGACAGTTCAGGACCCTATGGACCTTCCCGACTACGCCATCGAGGCCAAGGGCCTGACCAAGACCTACGCCGCCACCAAGACCACGCCGGAGATGAAGGCCCTGAGGGGGCTGGACCTGGCGATCCCGCGGGGGTCGATCTTCGGCCTCTTGGGGCCGAACGGGGCGGGCAAGTCCACCTTCATCAACATCCTGTCCGGGCTCTGCCAGAAGACCTCGGGCACGGTGACCATCTGGGGCCGCGACATCGACAAGAGCCCGCGCGACGCCCGCGCGGCGATCGGCGTGGTGCCGCAGGAGATCGCCGCCGACCCGTTCTTCACGCCGAAGGAGGCGCTGGAGGTGGCCGCCGGCATGTACGCCGTGCCGAAGGCCGAGCGGCGCAGCGACGAGCTGCTGGCCGCCCTGGGCCTGGCCGACAAGTCGAAGGCCTATGTCCGCCAGCTCTCGGGCGGGATGAAGCGCCGCCTGATGGTGGCCAAGGCCATGGTGCACAATCCGCCGGTCCTGATCCTGGACGAGCCGACCGCCGGCGTGGACGTGGAGCTGCGCAAGCAGCTCTGGAACTACGTGCTGGAGCTGAACCGCAAGGGCGTGACCATCGTGCTCACGACCCACTACCTGGAAGAGGCCCAGGAACTCTGCGACCAGATCGCCATCATCAATCGCGGCCAGGTGGTGGCCTGCGAGCCCACCTCGACGCTGCTGCGCCGGATGGACACGCGCAAGGTGCTGGTGACCCCGGACGAGCCGCTGACGGCGGCGCCGAGGCTGGCGGGGTTCGACACCTCGCTGCTCAAGTCGGGCGGGTTCGCGGTGAGCTACCGCACGGGCCAGTCGAGCGTGGAGCAGGTGCTGGCCGCCGTGCGCGCCGCCGGGCTGCACATCAAGGACATCTCCACCGAGGACCCGGACCTGGAGGACGTGTTCGTGTCCCTGACCTACGCCGCGGAGAAGGCCGAGGCGTAGTCTCGGGTGGCGTTTCCATCGAGAACAGCTTCCGGTTGCCAAGCCGCCGGCGCATCGGTCATTGTCACGGCATGGGTGAGGGGGACATTACCGACGGCTCGGGCCGCGAAGAGACTGTCGCGCCAGTCTTTATGATCGCGCCGCCCTTCCGGCCGCGGCTCGACCTGCCATTCGCCATGCTCGTCAGCGTTCTACTCGCTGCGACACCTTGGGCGACCTTGCTGAATGTCCCATACGGCTGGGTGGTGACCTATATTCTGCCCTGGGTATTCTTAATTGGGTTCGCTGTGCGTGGCTCAAGCGTCGATGAATTCCATGAAAAGGCTTACGTCGATAATCTTCTGACCCGGAACGCGGTGCAGGATACGACGGAAAATCGCGAAGCGGCGCAGAAGGAATTCAAGAAATACAAAGATATGTCTAATGCCGCGGGCGGTCTAATGATCTGCCTGTGGATTTATCTCTCGATCTGCCACCTAGTCATATTCATCGGCAAGAATAAGCCGGGGACCTTCTTCGACGAAGCCCTCGATTGGGCCAGATTCATCGGATTCATGCTGGTGATGTTCTTTTGGTCCGCCTCTACGGCGGGCGCCGAGAAGCGCCAAAGGAACATCGGAGACCTCTTCGATGGGCAGCGCGAGAGGCTCGACCTCGCGGAGCACGAGACCAACGATCTCGAGGTTGGCCGCTTGAAGATCTCGATGCAGGTGATGATACGGCGCGTCGAAGCCTACACCATTGAAAGCACCTTGCTGAGCGGGCTTTCGCTATCGGTCTTCGTCGCGATTTGCTTTTCGGACACGAGTGCGATCGATTTCAATAAGTGGATGGAATCTGTTGCACAGTATTGTCTCGCAGAGACGAAATTTTGTGTGCCAGCAATCAATCTCAACGATACAAAAGAACATTACATGTACGTGATATGTTTCTTCATGTTGCTGTGTTCGACGTTTTTCATGGCGGTTCTGGTGACTCGCCTGCGCTTTGGCGACGGCGCCAAGGACATTGAAGAGATGCTCGAAGCGCTGAACCTGTTGAACCAGATCGAGAACGCCAGCCAAGGCGATCAACGGGGACGCTACACGCGGGAGATCACTTCGATCCTGTCGCGGGCGAGGGTAGGGCTGGACAGTCTGAGGCCGACGCTCGACTTCATGAAGCTGTTCCGCGCGCTGGGCATCCTGTCATTTGTCGCGGCATCGGCGCTCTGCGGGCTCATGTTCAGTCCAGTCGTCGCGGCGGTGGTGATCTTCGTGTTTGTGTTGGCCTTCCTCTTCTCGTTCGCCGATCAGGTGCGGCACAATATTTCGGTCGTCCGACTCGTGGAATCGACCGTGCTTGGAAGACTGAGGGTTCGTCCTGCGAACGGATGAGCGCGCCGCGACCCAGGTCGGAGGTGTGCTCCTCATCCTGTGACCTTCACATCGACTTCCCGCGTACCCGCAAGATTGCATGGCAAGTGAAGCAAGTCTCCGCCGCGACGCACCAGTCGCCGCGCGGGTCCAGCTTTCCGAGGCGGAGCGGAAGCCTCCGGTGAACTGCAATCGGACCTGCCGCAGCGCACCGCCGGAAAGACGCGCGGCGGGCAAGCTGATTCAGCCGGCCAGCGTCTCGATATCCGGCCAGACGTAGGCCACCTCCTGCAGCAGGAGGCCGCCGGGGCCGGGTTCGAGGCGGGGCTCCTCGGCCACGCCGCCAAGGTGTTCGTAGAAGCCACGGGCGGCGACGTTGGCGCGCAGGACCGACACCGTCAGCGAGTTTGCGCCGTGGGCCGCCAGGGCGCGGGCCGCCTGGGTCAGTAGCCGGGCGCCGAGGCCGTGGCCCTGGGCGGCCTTCAGGACGTAGAGCGTGGCGACCTCGGCCTCGCCCGGGCGCTTGCGCCGCGACGGGCCGCCTTGGGCGTAGCCGACGATCCCGTGGCGGTCGGCGACCGCGAGCGTCGCGTCGTCGGGGCCGGGACGAAGCAGGCTGTGCGCGAACCGGCGCGTGTGGCTCTCGACCGACATGCGGGCGAGGTAGGCGTCGGGCAGCAGGCCGCGGTAGGTTTCGCGCCAGGACGTGACGTGCACGAGGGCGAGCTGCTCCGCGTCCGCCGGGCCGGGCGGGAAGAGGACGAACCGCGTATCGACGCTGCCGTGGGCCATCTATCCACAGCTTGGCGCTCGCGGGGCGCGGTTCAAGGGGGTGCGGGACTCAAGGCAGGCCGTTAACGTCCGCAGCTTGATGAACGCCCAGGTTCCCAATCCGACGCCCGATCCCGCCGCCGGCGCCACGCCGGTGATGGCGCAGTACTTCGAGGCCAAGGCCCGCCAGCCCGACGCGCTGGTGTTCTTCCGCATGGGCGACTTCTACGAGCTGTTCTTCGAGGACGCGCAGAAGGCGGCCGCGACGCTGGGCATCACCCTGACCGCGCGCGGCAACCACGGTGGAAACCCGATCCCGATGGCCGGCGTGCCGGCGCACGCCATGGAGGCCTACCTCGCCAAGCTGGTGCGCGCGGGGTTCAAGGTGGCGCTGTGCGACCAGCTCGAGGATCCGGCCGAGGCCAAGCGGCGCGGCGGGTCGAAAGCGGTGGTCCGGCGCGACGTGACCCGCGTGGTCACCCCCGGCACCCTGACCGAGGACGGCCTGCTGGACGCGCGCGGCGCCAACCGACTGGCCGCCGTGGCGGTGCGCGCGGGCGGGGCGGCGGTGGCCAGCGTCGAGCTGTCCACCGGCGAGGTGGAATGCCTGAGCGTGACGGTGTCGGGCCTGGCCTCGACGCTGGCGGCGCTGGGCCCGTCCGAGGTGCTGGTCCCCGACCGGCTGTTCGCCGACGAGGCGGTGTCGAACGCGCTGAAGCAGGCCGGCGGCTTCATCCAGCCGATGCCCAGCGCCCTCGCCGAGCCGGGCGCGTCGGAGACGCGGCTGAAGCGGCTGTACGGCGTCGAGACCCTGGACGGCTTCGGCCAGCTCTCGGGCGCGGAGGTCTCGGCCCTGGGCCTGATCGCCGCGCACCTGGAGACGACGCAGGCGGGCAAGGCGCCCGCGCTGTCGGCGCCGCGCCGGGCGGGCGAGGCCGACGTCATGGTCATCGACCCGGCGACGCGGGCCAGCCTGGAGATCGAGAAGGCCACTTCGGGCGGCCGGGACGGCTCGCTGCTGTCGGCGATCGACCGGACGGTGACGGCCCCCGGGGCGCGGATGCTGGCTTCGCGCCTGGCCCGGCCACTGCTGGACCCGGCGGCCATCGACGCGCGGCTGGACGCCGTGGCGTGGTTCTGCGCCCATCGCGGCCAGCGGCAGAAGCTGCGCGAGACGCTGAAGGGTTTGCCCGACATGGCGCGGGCGCTGAGCCGGCTGGCGCTGGGGCGCGGCGGACCCCGAGACCTCGGCGCGCTGCGCGACGGGCTGAACGCCGGCGAGGCGGTCTGCCAGCTCTTCAGCGCGACGAAGGACCCGCTGCTGACCCTGCCGGACGAGACCGCGCGGGCGTTGGGCGCGCTCCATCTGGCCAATGCGCCGGACCTCGCCGTCTTCCGCGACATGATGGTGGCGGGCCTCGGCCCCGACCTGCCGGCGCTGACGCGGGACGGCGGCTTCGTGGCGGCGGGCGTGCGGCCCGAGCTGGACCAAGCCCGCGCGCTGCGCGACGACAGCCGGCGGGTGATCCTCGCCCTGGAAGCTCGCCTCGCCGAGGAGAGCGGCGTGGCGCTGAAGGTCCGGCACAACGCGGTGCTGGGCTATTTCGTCGAGACCACCGCCAAGGCCGCCGAGCCGCTGATGCAGGCGCCGCTGAACGCGACCTTCATCCACCGCCAGACCCTGGCCAACCAGGTGCGCTTCACGACGGTGGAGCTGGCCGAGCTGGACGCGAAGATCGCCCAGGCGGCGGAGCGGGCGCTGGCCATCGAGCTGGACACCTTCGAGGCCTGGCGCGCCGCCGCGACGGGCGTGGCGCAGGCGATCCAGGCCGCCGCCCAGGCCGCCGCCACCCTGGACGTCGCCTCGGCCCTGGCCGAATGGGCCGACGACGTGGGGGCGACACGGCCGATCGTCGACCGCTCCACCGCCTTCGAGGCCGAGGCCGCGCGCCATCCGGTGGTGGAGAACGCGGTGCGCCGCGCGGGCGAGGCCTTCACGCCGAACGATTGCCGCCTGGACGGCGCGGGCGTCGGCGCGGCGCGGCTGAGCCTGGTCACCGGCCCCAACATGGCCGGTAAGTCGACCTTCCTGCGCCAGAACGCGCTGCTGGCGGTGCTGGCCCAGGCGGGATGCTTCGTACCGGCCAAGCGCCTGCGCATCGGCGTGGTGGACCGACTGTTCAGCCGCGTGGGCGCCGGCGACGACCTGGCGCGCGGCCGCTCGACCTTCATGATGGAGATGGTGGAGACCGCCGCCATCCTGTCCCAGGCGACGCCGCGCAGCCTGGTGATCCTGGACGAGATCGGCCGCGGCACCGCCACCTACGATGGCCTGGCGATCGCCTGGGCCTGCGCCGAGGCGCTGCACGAGACCAACCGCTGCCGGGCGCTGTTCGCCACGCACTACCACGAGCTGGCGGTGCTGGAGGGGCGGCTGCCCTACGTCTCGAACCTGAGCCTGAAGGCCAAGGAGTGGAACGGCGAGCTGATCTTCCTGCACGAGGCCGGCCCCGGTCCGGCGGACCGCTCGTACGGCGTGCAGGTGGCCAAGCTGGCCGGGGTGCCCGCGCCAGTCGTGGTGCGCGCGAAGCAGGTGCTGGAGCGGCTGGAGAAGGAGGCCGCCGGGCCGGCCAACCTCGACGACCTGCCGCTGTTCGCCGCCGTCGCCGAGCCGGAGGCCAAGTTCGGCCCCAGCAAGGTCGAGGAGGCGCTTTCGGTGCTCGACATCGACGGCATGAGTCCGCGCGAGGCGATGGACGCACTCTACCGCCTGAAGGGGCTGATGTAGGCGCTCCGGCAGATGGCCGAAGACGGATCCGGGAGCCAGCGCCTAACGTAGCTCCGTCATAGAGTCCCAGACACGGAGCCCGCCCATGATCCTGCCCCTCGTCCTCGCCATGATGGCGAGCGGTCCTGCCTACATGATCGGGTCGATCGACAACGCGGGGGTCGCACGGCCGCTCCGGGTGATGACCTACGAGGGCAAGCCGGTCTGCACGATCAAGCTGACCGACGCCGGAGACCACGCGACCCTGGCGGCCAGCGGCTGCACGGCGATGGGCGATTTCGCCAAGGCCGTCCGTGTCGAGGGCGACTTCAGGGAGCAGCGCTACCTCGACGCCGGCGGCGCCCAGGTGGCGCGCGGCAAGGAGGCCGAGGACGGCTTCTGGATCTACACCCCCGACAGCAAGCGGTACTACCTCACGCGCTAGGCGCGAGGCTTGGGCCGCTTGCGCTTGACCACCGTCACCGTGAAGGCCGAGGCGGCCTTGGCCTTCAGGCGCTTGCGGGCGGCGTCGGCGAGGCCCGATTTGCCGGAGCTGACGGCGGAGGGCTGGGCCGCGGGCTTGGTCTTCGCCGGGGTCAGGCCATGGCGCTTGCGGGCGCGCTCGTCCTGGCCGGCCTGTTCGGTACGGCTCTGGGCCGTCCGGGCCGTGAGGTCCTTGATCAGCGCCTTGCCCTTGCGGGTCCGGCCGGTGAGCGAGGGCGCCACGTAGCGGTTGGCGTTCCACCCCACCGAGGTGGAGCCGCCGCGGTACGATCCCTTGCTCATCTCACTCAACCCGACGCGGACGGCGGGCATAGCGGCGCAGGCGCGCCGGGAAAAGCGCGAACATCCTGTGCGCGTTAACGAAGCGTCCTATATGGCTTCCTGCCATGGCCGCCGCCCGCCTCCGCCCGACCCGCCTGGAATACGTCGTCGACGGGGTGCGCCTGCGCGCCCAGCTCACCGCCGCGGCCCTGGAGCACGTCGGCGACGAGGCGGCGCAGCGCAAGGCGGCGCTGGAGATCCTCAAGGCGGCCCTGTTCCGCGGCCGGATGATCGCCAAGGAGCGGCTGGAGAACGGCGCCGGCGGCATCGAAACCGCACGCCTGCTGTCGGGCGTCACCGACGAGGTGGTCTCGGCTCTGTACGACTTCACCACCGTGCACATGTTCCGCGCCCGCAACCCCACCGAGGGCGAGCGGCTGGCGCTGATGGCGGTGGGCGGCTACGGCCGGGGGACTCTGGCGCCCTACAGCGACATCGACCTGCTGTTCGTCCGTCCCTACAAGCAGACCGCCCATGCCGAGAGCGTGATCGAATACATGCTCTACGCCCTTTGGGACCTGGGCTTCAAAGTCGGCCACGCCTCGCGGACGGTCGAGGAGTGCGTGAAGCTCTCCCGCGAGGACTTCACGATCCGCACCTCGATCCTGGAGGCCCGCCGGCTGACCGGCGACGAGCAACTGGCCGAAGAACTGGTCCGGCGCTTCCAGGCCGAAGTGGTCCGCGGCACCGGCGCCGAGTTCGTGGCCGCCAAGCTGAAGGAGCGCGACGAGCGCCATGCCCGCGCCGGGGCGAGCCGCTACATGGTCGAGCCCAACATCAAGGAGGGGAAGGGCGGCCTGCGCGACCTGAACACCCTCTTCTGGATCGCCCAGTACCTGCATCCCGGCCAGTCGATCGAGAAGGTGCTGCAGCTCGAGATGTTCGAGCGGCGCGAGGTGCGGGGCTTCATCCAGGCCTTCGACTTCCTGTGGGCGGTGCGCAGCCACCTGCACTTCGCCACGGGGCGGCCCGAAGAGCGGCTGACCTTCGACCTGCAGCCCGAGATCGCGCGGCGGATGGGCTACGGCGACCGCGGCGACGCGCCGGCCGTGGAGCGGTTCATGCGCCGCTACTTCCTGATCGCCAAGGATGTGGGCGCACTCACCCGCGTGTTCGCCGCCAAGCTGGAAGCCGACCAGGTGAAGATGGCGCCCAAGGGCATCAGCCGGTTCCTTCCCGGCCGGGCCGTGAAGCGCAAGCCGCTGGACGAGCCGGGTTTCCACGAGGTGGGCGGGCGCCTGGACGTGGACCCCGACATCTTCGAGCACGACCCGGTCAACCTGCTGCGGCTGTTCAAGATCGCCGACCAGCGGAACCTCGACCTGCACCCGGACGCCTTCACCGCCGCCTCGCGCAGCGTGAACCTGATCACCTCGGCGGTGCGGCGCGACCGGCACGCCGCGCGAGTGTTCCTCGACATCCTGGCCCGCGGGCGCGATCCACGGACCACGCTCACCCTGATGAACGAGGCCGGGGTGCTGGGCCGCTACCTGCCGGAGTGGGGCCGCATCGTCGCCCAGATGCAGTTCAACATGTACCACTCGTACACGGTGGACGAGCACACGCTGCGGGCCGTGGCGGTGATCGCCGACATCGCGGCCGGGCGGCTCGTGGACGACCATCCCCTGGCGGTGCAGATCATGCCGCTGATCGCCGACCGCGAGGCGCTGTTCCTGGCGATGCTGCTGCACGACACCGGCAAGGGCGGGGCGGGCGGCCAGGAGGTGGCGGGCGCGCGCGCGGCGCGGCAGGCCTGCGAGCGGCTGGGCCTGGAGCGGTCGAAGATCGAGCTGGTGGCCTGGCTGGTGGAGCACCACCTGGTCATGAGCGACTACGCCCAGAAGCGCGACGTCTCGGACCCGCGCACCGTCGCCGACTTCGCGCGCATCGTGCAGACGCCGGAGCGCCTGCGCCTGCTGCTGGTGCTGACGGTGGCGGACATCCGGGCGGTGGGGCCGGGGGTGTGGAACGGCTGGAAGGGCCAGCTCATGCGCGAGCTGTATTCGGCCACCGAGGCGGTCTTCCGCGGCGGGCGCGGCTCGGACGCCGCCGCCGCCCTGCGCCGCTACCAGGAGAACGCCGCCTACGACGCGCGCGTGCGTCTCACCAAGGCCCAGCCCGGCGCCGAGACCTGGGGCGACGCCATGGAGGACGCCTATTTCACCGCGTTCACCGACGCCGAGGTCGCCACCCACGCGCGGTTAGCGAAGGCCGCGGCGGACGACGGCGGCGGGGCGGCGGAATGCCGGATCCGCAAGGACCTGAACGCCTCGGAAGTGGTGGTGGCGGCCAGCGACCGTCCGCGGCTTTTCGTCGACCTGGCCGAAGCCATCACGGCCGCCGGCGCGAACGTCGTGGGCGCGCGGGTCTTCACCTCGCGGGCCGGCCAGGCGCTGGACGTGTTCTACGTCCAGGACGTCACGGGCGAGCCGTTCGGCGCGGCGGACGAGCGGGTGCTGAAGCGCCTTGCCGACAGCCTCTCCGCGGCGGCCCGAGGCGAGCCGCACGGGCGGGAGCCGCGCCGCCAGGACCTGGGCCGCGCGGCGGCCTTCGCCATCACGCCCACCGTCATGCTGGACAACGACGCCTCCGAGACCTCCACGGTGGTCGAGGCCTCGGGCCGGGACCGGCCGGGCCTGCTCGCGGCGCTGGCCCGCACGCTGTCGGACGCCGGGCTGGAGATCACCTCGGCGCATATCGACGGCTACGGCGAGCGGGCGGTCGACGCCTTCTACGTGGTGGACGAGGCGGGCGAGAAACTGACCGACGCGCGGAAGGGCAACGCCCTGAAGGCCGCCCTGCTGGCCGCCCTCAACGACAGCGAGACCGAGGTTGGCCAGGCCCGCCGCGTCAACCTGCCGAGGGCGCGCGCGAGCGTTGCGCGCTGAGGCTCGGCGCGCGCGCGCCAGCGTCGCACGCTGACGATTGCGCTTGCGTTTGCGTGTAAGGAGGCGTCCAAGAGCCGCCGCTTTCGCGCTGTCTGCGCGACCTAGGACGTTTTCATGCCATTTCCGACCACCCATCCGGCGCTCGCCCAGGCGCTGGACGCCCAGGGCTATCGTGAGCCCACCCCCGTGCAGGAGGCCGTGCTGGCCGCCGAGGCCGGCCGCGACCTGCTGGTCTCGGCCCAGACCGGCTCGGGCAAGACCGTCGCCTTCGGCCTGGCCGCGGCCGAGCCGCTGCTGGGCGAGGCGGCCCGCTTCGGCCGGGGCGAGGCGCCGCTGTGCCTGGTGATCGCGCCCACCCGCGAACTGGCCCTGCAGGTCAGCCGCGAACTGACCTGGCTCTACAAGGAGGCCGGCGCCGTCATCGCCACGTGCGTCGGCGGCATGGATGCGCGGCGCGAACAGCGGGCGCTGGCCCAGGGCTGCCACATCGTGGTCGGCACGCCGGGCCGCCTGCGCGACCACCTGGAGCGCGGCAACCTGGACCTCTCGGCGCTGAAGGTCGTCGTGCTCGACGAGGCCGACGAGATGCTCGACATGGGCTTCCGCGAGGACCTCGAGGAGATTCTCGACACCACGCCGGCCGAGCGCCGCACCTTCCTCTTCTCGGCGACCATCGCCAAGGAAATCGCCGCCCTGGCGAAGCGCTACCAGCGCGACGCGGTGCGGATCGACACCATCCGCCGGGACGAGCCGCACGGCGACATCGAGTACCGCGCGGTCCGCGTGGCGCCGAACGAGATCGAGAACGCGGTGGTCAACCTGCTGCGCTATTTCGAGAGCCCCGGCGCGCTGATCTTCTGCGCCACGCGCGAGCGGGTGCGGCACCTTTACGGCAGCCTGCGCGAGCGTGGGTTCGCGGTGGTGCAGCTCTCGGGCGAGCTGTCGCAGAAGGAACGCTCGGACGCGCTGCAGGCGCTGCGGGACGGCCATGCCCGCGCCTGCATCGCCACCGACGTGGCGGCCCGCGGCCTGGACCTGCCCGACCTGGGCCTGGTGATCCACGCGGACCTGCCGAGCAATACCGCGACGCTGCTGCACCGCTCGGGCCGTACGGGGCGGGCGGGCAAGAAGGGCACGTCGGTCCTGATCTCGCCCTACACCAAGCGCCGGCAGGTCGAGCGCCTGCTGATGCTGGCCAAGCTGGACGCGGTGTGGTCGGGCGCGCCGCTGGCCGAGGAGATCCGCGAGAAGGACCGCGAGCGGCTGCTGGCCGACCCGATCCTCACCGACGCCCCATCGCCGGAGGACCTGGAGCTGGCCGCGCGCGTGCTGGAGGGCCGCAGCCCCGAGGCCGTGGCCGCGGCGCTGGTGCGGCTGTACCGCGCGCGCCTGCCCGAGCCCGAGGACCTGTTCGACGCGCCGGATCGCGGTCCCCCCGACCGTGGGGCCGACCGGGGCCCGCGTCCGGACCGTGGCCCCCGGCCCGAGCGTGGCCCGCGCGAGGATGGCCCGCCAATGGTCAGCGACGGCGCCTGGTTCCGCCTGCCGATCGGCCGGTCCAAGAACGCCGACCCGAAGTGGCTGGTGCCGCTGATCTGCCGGCTGGGCCACGTGACCAAGAAGGAGATCGGGATCATCCGGATCTTCGACCACGAGACGAAGTTCGAGATCGCCCAGGAGGTGGGGGACCGCTTCCGCGAGGCGACCCAGGCCGCCGCCGACGCCGGCGAACTGCGGATCAACCCATCGAGCCCGCCCGGCGTGGCGCCGCCCTCGCGCGCCGCCCGCGGCCTGGGCCCGCATCCGGGCGGT
>NZ_JANINU010000289.1 GCF_024508875.1 Phenylobacterium sp. | reverse complement strand
CGATCATGCGCACCTTCGGCGTCCAGGAAGGCGAGGCCATCACCCACAAGTGGCTGAACAGCGCCATCGCCACCGCCCAGAAGCGCGTCGAGCAGCGCAACTACGAAATCCGCAAGAACCTGCTGAAGTACGACGACGTCATCAACGACCAGCGCAAGGCCGTGTTCGAGCAGCGCCAGGAGTTCATGGAGGCGTCCGACCTCCAGGAGACGATCGCCGAGTTCCGCGAAGACACCATCGCCGACCTGGTCAACCGCCACTTGCCGCCCAAGGCCTACGCCGAGCAGTGGGACGTCGAGGGCCTGGACGCGCACGTCCAGCAGTACCTGGGCCTGCAACTGCCGATCGCCGCGTGGGCCGCCGAGGAAGGCATCGCCAACGAGGAGATCGAGGAGCGCATCCGCAAGGCCGCCGACGCCCGCGCCGAAGAGCGCAACGCGATGGTCGGCGACCATATGCGCAACATCGAGAAGAGCTTCCTGCTGCAGACCATCGACCTGCAGTGGCGCGAGCACCTCATGCACATCGACCACCTGCGCACGGTGATCGGCCTGCGCGGTTACGGCCAGCGCGACCCGCTGAACGAGTTCAAGACCGAGGCCTTCTCGCTGTTCGAGAAGCTGCTGGTCGACCTGCGCCAGAACGTCACCCGCTGGCTGATGACCGTGGAGTTCGCGTTCGAGGATCCGTCGCAGCAGCCCGTCGCGCCGCAGACCTTCGAGGTCCACCTCGATCCTCTCACCGGCGAGAACGAGCTGGAGCGCGGCTTCGTGCCCGACGGCGTGTCGGCCGAACAGCGCCAGGCCCTGCCGGTCAGTGCGCTGCCGGAAGGCTGGGAGCAGACGGGCCGCAACTCGCCCTGCCCCTGCGGCTCGGGCAAGAAGTTCAAGCACTGCCACGGCGCGCTGGTCTAGGGCCGGTCCACGAACCAGCTCTAGGCAGACGCAAGGGAAGCGCGGTCACGCTCGCCTCGTCGATTTGACGGAGCGAACCACATGTCCGCCGCGCTTCCCAAGGCCTGTATCATCGGCGCAGGCTGCTCGGGCTTCACCACCGCCAAGCGGCTGCAGGACCTGGGCGTCCCGTTCGACTGCTTCGAGATGTCCGACGACATCGGCGGCAACTGGTACTTCAAGAACCCGAACGGGCTGTCGGCCTGCTACGAGAGCCTGCACATCGACACCTCGAAGTGGCGCCTGGCCTTCGAGGACTATCCCGTCCCCGCCGACTGGCCCGACTTCCCGCACCACGCCCAGCTCCTGCAGTACTTCAAGGACTACGTGGCCCACTTCGGCCTGCGCCCGAAGATCACCTTCAACACCGCGGTCCAGCACGCCGAGCGCACCGCCGACGGTCTCTGGAAGGTGAAGCTGTCCACCGCCGAGACGCGGCTCTACGACGTGCTGTTCGTCTGCAACGGCCACCACTGGGACGCCCGCATCCCGCAATATCCGGGCGCGTTCGACGGCCCGCACTTCCACGCCCACGACTACCGCGACCCGTTCGACCCGGTGGACATGCGCGGCAAGAACATCGTCGTCGTCGGCATGGGCAACTCGGCGATGGACATCGCCTCCGAGCTTTCCCAGCGCCCGATCGCCAAGACCCTCTGGGTCGCCGCCCGCCGTGGCGTGTGGGTGATGCCCAAGTACATGGACGGCAAGCCGGCCGACAAGGCCTCCATGCCGCACTGGATGCCGCGCAAGCTGGGCCTCAGCCTGGCCCGCGCGAAGATCAAGAAGACCATCGGCAATATGGAGGACTACGGCCTGCCGAAGCCCGACCACGAGCCACTGGAGGCCCACCCCAGCGTGTCGGGCGAGTTCCTGACCCGGGCCGGCTGCGGCGACGTCAAGTTCAAGCCGAACATCGCGGAGCTGATGGGCAAGCAGGTCCGCTTCGAGGACGGCAGCGTGGAGGACGTGGACGCCATCGTCTACGCCACCGGCTACAACATCAGCTTCCCGTTCTTCACCGATCCGGCCCTGCTGCCCGACGCCGAGAACCGCTTCCCGCTGTTCAAGCGGATGATGCAGCCCGGCGTGCCGAACCTGTTCTTCATGGGCCTGGCCCAGCCGCTGCCGACGCTGGTGAACTTCGCCGAGCAGCAGGCGAAGCTCGCCGGCGCCTACCTCGTCGGCCGCTACAAGCCGCCTTCGCCTGCCGAGATGGCGCAGATCACCAAGGCGGACGAGGCCCTGCACCTCGGGCCCTACTACAAGGCCGCGAGGCACACGATCCAGGTGGACTTCGGCCTCTACGTCCACGACCTGCTCAAGGAGATCGAGCGGGGCGAGAAGCGGGCGAAGGC
>NZ_JANINU010000288.1 GCF_024508875.1 Phenylobacterium sp. | reverse complement strand
ACGTCATCCATGAGCAATCAGTCTCTCCGGAATGCCGCCGAGGCCGCCCAACCGGCCGCCAGCGCGAACGCCATGGCTGCCAGACCGTAGGACCATGGCCTGTCATGCGCCCACACGTAAAGAGCCCGTTCGAGACCGACCTTCTCGACCGTCAGGGTGCGGGCCCGCGTGGCCACCGGCTTTCCGCCCTGGAACAGCAGGATGTCGGCCCGGTAGTCGCCGGTGGGCGCGTCGGCCGGAAGGGCGATCTCGGCCCGGAACAGGCCGCGGTCGACGAAGCGAACGCCGCGCCCGTCCTCGTGGTAGAGCCCGGCCTTCTCCTTGAGGCGCACCACCGCGCGGCGCCAGTCGTAGTAGTCGGGCCCCAAGCTGGAGACGACGACGTCGCGGACGCCGTAGCGCGTCTCGATGTGCTGCTCGGCCGGGGCGTTAATCGGCAGGTGGTCGACCCCGGCGCCCAGGCGGCGCAGGACGCCGAAGTTGGCGATGTCGTCCAGTGGGCGGTTCGAGGCGGCGCGGTAGAAGCCTGGCGCGCCCCGGAAGACCACCGGGCGGCTGTTGAGCCAGAGGCCCGCGATCTTGACCTTGCGCGTCAGGCGCACCGGCTGTTCCGGCCCGCGGACCAGCACCACCACGTCGGACGGCCGGGCCGCGGCGTCGAAGACCGCGCCGTAGAGGACGATCCGCGCGCCGCGGAAGTCGGACTTCACCTGGACCGTGGTGTCGGTCAGGGCAGCCGAGACGACGGGCTGGCCCTGGGCGGCTGGAGCCGGGGGCAGCGGCGGGCCGGGCGTGGCGCTGACTGCGGCCGCGGCGGCCAAGGCGGCGAGGGCGGCCATCAGCCGGCCCCCGACATGAGGACGAACGGCTCGTCCGGGGTGAGGAACAGGCCGATGCCCATGCGCAGGCCGACCAGCAGCACGATCAGGGCGAGGATCGCCCGCAGTTCCTCGGCCCGGAACCGCGAGGACGCCCGGGCGCCGAACTGGGCGCCGACGATGCCGCCGACCAGCAGCAGGGTGGCGAGCACGATGTCGACGGTCTGGTTACGGCCGGCCTGGAGCACCCCGGTCAGCGCCGTGGTGATGATGATCTGCAGCAGGCTGGTGCCTACGACCATGCCCGCGGGCATTCGCAGGACGTAGACCATGGCCGGCACGAGGATGAAGCCGCCGCCCACGCCCATGATGGCCGAGAGCACGCCCACGAAGGCGCCCAGCGCCAGCGGGGGGATCACGCTGATGTAGAGGCGCGAGCGCGGGAAGCGCATCTTGAGCGGCAGGCCATAGAGCCACACCGGCCGGCGGTCGCGGCGCGGCTTCGGCGGCTCGTTGCGACGGCGACGAAGGATGGCGCCGAGACTCTCCATCAGCATCAGCCCGCCGATGACGCCCAGGAACAGCAGGTAGGACACCGAGACCACGAGGTCGGCCTGGCCCAGCAGGCGCAGCCAGCGGAAGAGCTCGACGCCGGCGAAGGCGCCTACGATCCCGCCGGCCGCCAGCACCCCGCCCATCCGCAGGTCGACGGCCCGCCGCCGGCTGTAAGCGATGACGCTGGACATGGACGAGGCGGCCACATGGTTGGCCATGGACGAGACCGCCACCGGCGCGGGGATGCCCAGGAACACCAGCATCGGCGTCATCAGGAAGCCGCCGCCGATGCCGAACATGCCCGAGATGAAGCCCACGACCGCGCCCAGAAGGACGATCAGCGGGGCGTTCACGGCCACCTCGGCGATGGGGAGGTAGATGTCCACGCCCGGGCCTAAGACCTAGCCTCGGGCCAGGTCAACGCTGGTCGACGTGAAGGGGCGGGCCGCCGGACTGATCGCGGCGATATTCGGCCAGGGCGCGGTCATAGGCGATGCTCGCGCGGCCATCCAGCGGACCGTCGTAATAGCCGAGGCGGGTCAGGATGAGCTGGGCCTGGCGGACGTTCATGCTGGGTGCGGCCGGCAGGGCGGCGGAGGCCGGCGCGGCCTTTGCGGCGTGCTTGACCGGCGGCTTCGACGGCTGGGACCTGGACGCCTTGAGCTCGGACTTCGGCCCCATCTCGGCCAGGGCCTTCTTCGCCTGCTCGTCGCCCTTCTCGGCGGCGCGCTCGAACCAGGCGCGGGCCCGCACCAGATCCTTCGGAAGCCCGGAACCGGACTGGTAGAGGAGACCCAGGTTGTACTGGCTCTCGACGACGCCGTTCGACGCCGCCTTGCCGAACCAGCGCGCCGCGCCGGTGAGGTCCTGCGGTCCGCCCTCGCCCCGGAACAGGTAGACGCCGAGGTTGTGCATGGCCTTCACGTCGCCGTTCTCGGCCGC
>NZ_JANINU010000287.1 GCF_024508875.1 Phenylobacterium sp. | reverse complement strand
GAACAGGCGCTGATGCAGGCGCAGAAGATCGAGGCGATCGGCCGGCTGACCGGCGGCGTGGCGCACGACTTCAACAACCTGCTGACGCCCATCATGGGCTACCTCGAACTGCTGCAGCGGACGATGGACGAAGGAGAGCCGCGCCGCCGGTTCGTCGATACGGCGCTGGACGCAGCGCAGCGGGGCGCGAAGGTGGTGGCCCACCTGCTTGCATTCTCGCGCACCCAGCGGCTCAGCCTGCGCCCGTTGGAAGTGGACGCGGTGCTCGCGAACAGCGACGGCCTGCTGCGGCACGCGCTGGACGCGGACGTGGAGCTCGACACCCGGCTGGATGCGGCGGGCGCATGGTCGCAGAGCGACCCGACCCAGCTCGAACTGGCGGTGCTGAACCTGGTCACCAACGCCCGCGAGGCCCTGGAGGGCGGCGGCCGGATTTCCCTGAGCAGCCGGTCCGAGCCCGACCGCGTGGTGATCGAGGTGCGGGATCAGGGCGTGGGCATGGCGCCGGAGGTAGTGGCGCGCGCGACCGAACCCTTCTTCTCCACCAAGACGCGCCAGGGCTCGGGCCTGGGCCTGGCGCAGGTGGCCGCGTTCGCGCGCCAGTGCGGCGGGAGCTGCGAGATCGAGAGCGCGGTCGGGCGCGGCACGACGGTGCGGATCGCCCTGCCCCGGACCGCAGCGCCCGTGGAGGCGGCGGCGCCCAGGCCCGAGCCACGACGGAAGACGGCGCGCAGCCTGAGCGTGGTGGTCGTCGATGACGACGACCAGGTCCGCCAGATGCTGTGCGACGGCCTGGATAGCGAGGGGTTCACCGTGCGCAGCGCCGCCAACGGCGCGTCGGGCGTGGCCCTGGTGGACGCCAGCCCGCCCGACGCGGTTGTGCTGGACTACGCCATGCCCGGGATGACCGGCGCCGAGGCGGCGCGGCGGATGCGGGCGCGCCACCCCCACCTGCCCATCGTCTTCTGCAGCGGCTACGCGGACTCGCTGGCGCTGGACGCCATCGAGGACGCGGTGGTGCTGCGCAAGCCTGTCGCCATCGGCGACCTCAGCCGGACGGTACGCGCGGCGATTCCCGGCTAGACCTCCAGCTTCCAGGCGTCGCCGTCGCGGGCCACGTGACCGGCGCAGGGCGCGGCGAAGTGCGTGCCGATCACCAAGGTCTTCGAGCCTTCGAGCGCGGCGTACATGCGCCGGCGGGTGGCGGTGGAGGCGGCCTTGTCGAAGTCCACCTCGGCGGCCCACTCGGGATGGGCGAGCTGGCACGGGTGGTGGGTGAAGTCCCCCGTTATCAGCGCGTCTTCACCCTGCGAGCGGATGCGGATCGACACGTGGCCGGGCGTGTGGCCCAGGGTGGGCTCCAGCGAAACCTCCGGGCAGACTTGGTGGTCGGTCTCCACGAGGTCGACGAGGCCCGCGTCCCACACCGGCTTGACGCTGTCGTGGAAGTAGGAGGTCGAGACGTCGAGGGCGCCCTCCTCCTCGGCGCGCCAGTGCTCGTACTCGGTGCGGCCGATCAGGTAGCGGGCCTTCGGGAAGGTCGGGACCCAGGCGCCGTCGACGAGCATGGTGTTCCAGCCGACGTGGTCGACGTGGAGGTGGGTGCACAGCACGGTGTCGATGGTGTCGCGCGCGAAGCCCGCGGCTTCCAGATCGGCGAGGAAGGTGGTCTGGAGGTTGGACCACGGGCCCATCTCGCGCTGCTTGTCGTTGCCGATGCAGGTGTCGACGATGATCCGGCGGCCGGGCGCTTCGACGACGAGCGCGTGGATGCTCATCTTCAGCTTGCCGCTCTCCTCGGCGAAGTGCGGCATGAGCCAGGGAATCTCACGGACCGCCTCGTAGGTGGCCTGGGGCAGCAGGAAGCGGGTTCCGCCGCTGGTCTCCATCTCGACGATGCGCGTGACCGTCACGTCGCCGATGCGCCACCTGAGCATGCTGGTCCTCCCGGTTTTCCGGGAGTGTGACACGCCTTACGCGCGGGCGGCCAACGCCTTCGCCACCACGGGCGCCAGCTTCCCCGCGATGATGGCGGCGCCGCGGGCGTTGGGGTGGATGCCGTCGTTCTGGTTCAGCGCCGGGTTGCGCGCCACGCCGTCCAGCAGATTGGCGTACAGCGGCACGCGGTGGGCGCGGGCCAGGGCCGGGAAGATGGCGTTGAAGTCGCGGGCGTAGCCGCCGCCGATCTCGACCGGGGCCGTGACGCCGGTCAGCACCACGCCGATCCGCCGGGCCTGGAGCTTCTTCAGGATGCCGTCGAGGTTGGCGCGGGTGCGCTTGGGATCCAGGCCCTGCAGCAGGTCGTTGGCGCCCAGAGCGACGACGGCGACGTCGGTGTCCTTCCGCACGCTGAAATCGACCCGCGCAAGACCGCCGGCGGTGGTGTCGCCGCTGACGCCGGCCGCCCGGACGACGTTGGGCACGCCGAGGCGGGTCAAGGCGAGGTGGAGCTGCGCCGGCAGTGCCTGGGCGGCGGGCAGGCCGTAGCCGGCGGTGATGGAATCCCCGAGCACGGTGACGATGCGGGGAGGCGCCGCGAGCGCCGGGCCGGCGGCGGCGATCAGCGGGATGGCGAAGAGAGCTCGGCGGGTAGGTCTTGGCGCGGCCATGAACGTCCTATGTAAGGGAGAGCGCCGAAGGCTCAACCGTTGGGGATCTGCTTGAACGATACGCCGCCGCTGGTCCTGGAAGACGTGGGCCTGACGTTGCCGTCCGCCGCAGGACCCGTCGAGATCCTGCGCAGCCTGTCCCTGACACTGGCCGGCGGCGAACGTGTGGCGCTGATCGGGCCGTCGGGCTCGGGCAAGTCGTCAGTGATCGCCGTCGCCGCGGGACTGGAGCGGCCCAGCGCCGGCACGGTGCGGCTGTTCGGCCAGGACCTGGGCCGGCTGGACGAGGACGGACGGGCGCGGCTGCGGCGCGGGCGGGTGAGCCTGGTCTTCCAGTCGTTCCACCTGCTGCCGAACATGACGGCCGAGGAGAACGTGGCGGCGCCGCTGGAGATCGCGCGCAAGCCGAACGCCATGGCCGAGGCGCGGGCGTGGCTGGAGCGCGTGGGCCTCTCGGCGCGGGCGCGGCACTATCCGCACCAGCTTTCCGGCGGCGAGCAGCAGCGCGTGGCCCTGGCCCGCGCGCTGGCCCCCCGCCCGGCCCTGCTGTTCGCGGACGAGCCGACCGGCAACCTGGATTCCAACAACGCGCACCATGTGGCCGACCTGCTTTTCCAGCTGGTCGAGGACGCCGGCGCGGCGCTGTTGATGGTGACGCACGATCCCGAGCTGGCGAAGCGCGCGCAGCGGGTCGTGACCCTGCGCGACGGCCGGCCGGTCGAGACCGCCAGCGGGGCCGCCTGATGCCGCTGTGGCTGCGGTTCGCGGCGCGCGAACTTCGAAGCGGGGTGAAGGGCTTCCGCATCTTCCTGGCGTGCCTGGCGCTGGGCGTCGCGGCGATCGCGGCGGCCAGTTCGACGGCCGAGGCGTTCCGCCAGGGCCTGGCGACCCAGGCCCGCGAGATCCTGGGCGGCGACATGGCGGTCTCGGCCGGGCAGCGGCGGTTCACGCCGGCTGAGCGGGCGTGGCTGAACCGGCTGGGGCAGACGACCTATGCGACCGCCTCGCAGGCCATGGCCGAGGCGCCCGGCGGCGAGCGGCGCCTGATCGAGCTGCGCGGCGTGGACGGCGCCTATCCGCTGGCGGGCAAGGTGACGCTGAAGGGCGCCGCCTCGCTGAGCGAGGCGCTCGCCAGCCGGGGCGGCGTCTGGGGCGCGGCGGTGGAACAGGCGCTGCTGGACCGGCTCAAGCTGAAGATCGGCGACCGGTTCCTGGCCGGCAACGTGCCGATGCGCGTGGGCGCCGTGCTGGAGGAGGAGCCGGACCGGCTCTCGCGCGGCTTCGCCCTGGGCCCGCGCGTGCTGACGCGCACGGGGGCGTTGGAGCAGGGCGGGTTCCTCTCGCCCGGGCTGCCCTTCGGGGAGACGGTGCGCGTGTCGCTGCGGCCCGACCTGCCGCTGGCGCAGGCCAAGGCCGACGTGCGCAAGGCCGTGAAGGGCCAGATCCGCATCCGCGACCGCAACGACGCGGCGCCGGGCGTCAGCCGGATGATCGACCAGCTCGAGTACTTCCTGGGCTTCATCGGCCTGGCGTCGCTGGTGGCCGGCGGGCTGGGCGTGTTCGGCGCGGTCAGCGCCTATGTGGACGGCCGCAAGCCGGCCATCGCCACCCTGAAGGCGCTCGGCGCGGAAAGCGGCCTGATCCGCAACGTCTACCTGGCCCAGATCGGCCTGCTGGCGCTGGCCGGCATCGCCATCGGGCTGGTCGTGGGGGCGGTGACGCCGCTGGTGCTTGGCTCGGTGTTCGCCAGGGACCTGCCGGTTCCGGCGCTGTTCGCGGTCTATCCGTGGCCGCTGGCGCGCGCGGCGGCGTTCGGCCTGCTGTCGGCGGCGGCGTTCTCGCTGGCGCCGCTGGCGCGGGCGCGCAGCACCCCGCCGGCCAGCCTGTTCCGCAGCGACCTGTCGGGGCGCCTGACCTTCGGCCCGGAGCTGGTGGGCGCCGCCCTCGCCGCGGGCGGGCTCGCTGCGCTGGCCATCATCACCGCGCCGACACCCCTGGCGGCCAGCATCATGATCGCCGGCGTGGCGGGGGCGTTCGCGGCGCTATGGGCGTTCGGCTGGGGCGCGGCCAGGCTGGCCGGGCGGATGCGCGGCGGCGCCCACGGATCGGTGCGGATCGCGCTGGCGAACCTGGCAGGACCGCGCTCGGCCGCGCGGACGGCCGCCCCCGCCATTGGCCTTGGCGTGGCCCTGCTGGCGGCCGTGGTGCTGATCCAGTCCAGCCTGCTGCGGCAGATTTCGGTGGTGGCGCCCCAGACCGCGCCGGCCATGGTGTTCACGGAAATTCCGGGGGACCGGGTCGCGGCCTTCGACGCCGCGATCGCGCGCGCCCTGGGCCGCCGGCCGGACCAGGACACCTATCTGCGCGCGCCGTTCCTGACGGGCCGGATCGTGGCCGTGCGCGGCGCGCCGGTGGACACGAAGAAGGTCCCGCCCGGCGCCCGCTGGGTCTACGACAACGACGTCAGCCTGTCGGCCCTGGGCCCCGAGCCGCCGAACTCCGGCGTGTTCGAGGGCAAGTGGTGGCCGGCCAACTACGCGGGGCCGCCGTTGGTGGCGGTGTCGCGCGACCCGGCCGAGGGCGGGCAGCTCAAGATCGGCGACACGATCCGCCTCTCGGTGCTGGGCGCGGAGATCGATGCCAAGGTGGCCGCCATCCGGCGGGTGGACTTCGGCAGCTTCGGCGCAGGCTTTCCCATCGTGCTGACGCCGAACGCCCTGGAGGGCGCCTCGCCGCGGCACGTGGCCATCGCCAAGGCCAGCCGCGCGGAGGAGCAGCGGATCGTCCGCGCGCTGGGCCGCGACTTTCCGGAGGTGAACGTCATCTCGGTGCGCGAGCAACTGGAGGCGGCCACCGAGATGTTCGACCGGGTCGCCCTGGCCGTGCGCGGCGCGGCGGCGGTAGCGCTGATGGCCGCGCTGCTGGTGCTGGCGGGCGCGATCGCGGCGCGGGCCCAGGAGCGGACGCGCGAGGCGGCCACGCTGAAGGTGCTGGGCGCCAGCCGCGCGCAGGTGCTGAGCGCCTACGTCATCGAGTACGGGCTGGTCGGGCTGATCGCCGGCGCCGCCGGCGTCGGTCTGGGCTACGCCGCCGCCTGGCCGGTGGTGGTCAAGGTGTTCGAGGCGAGGTGGAGCGTCGATTGGGCCGGCGTCGCCGCCCTGCTCGCTGGCGCGGCGGCGGTGGCCGGGTTGGGAGGCGTGCTGGCGTCTTTCCAGGCGCTCTCGAAACGCCCGGCGCCGGCGCTGCGGGCGGAGTAGCCACCCCGTGCGCAATAGTGTCGCATCGCCCTGCGGGTAAGGTTTTGGCATCCAGCCCCGGCGATCCTGGCGCCAGCCCCGCAATACGTATTGCCCTGGAGTACCCCATGAGCTTCGACATCACGAAAAAGGATCTGGCCGACTGGAGCTCCGCCAGCCTCGTGTTCCTGTCGGGCGCCATGACGGGCCACTACGCCGCCATCGGCATGAACCCGGTCCAGTGGAGCGGCGCGATCGCCGCCGTCCTGGGCTCGGTCACCGTCGCGGTCGCCGTGCGCGTCTGGCCGGTGAAGACGGCGACCGCCGAGGCCGAGGACTGACGCCCCGCCGGTCGCGACCGAGTCGCGACCGACAGGACGACGCGTCAGGCGCCCCGGTCACGCCTTCGGCGGGATCGGGACCATGTTCTCGACCGGGGTCTTGGGCGCCACGCCCGGCGGCAGGTTCTCCGGCTCGGGCTGGCCCGCCGCGCCCAGCGACTGGACGTATCGATAGATCGCCCGCAGGTCCGGGTCGCTCATCTTCGCCAGGTTATGGCTGGGCATGGGCGGCAGCAGCTTCTTGGTCTTCATGATCTCGACCCAGCCGTCCTCGGTCGTGTTGGCGGCCAGCAGGCGCAGGTTGCTGGCGTAGGAGACGCCCCAGGGGCCCTGGTAGCCGACCGCGCGGCCCATCAGGCGCTGCGCCTCGGGGACGGCGCCGCCCGACTGCGGGAAACCGTCGGTGTGGCAGTCGTTGCAGCCGCCCACCAGCACCAGATAGCGACCCGCCTCGATGTCGTTGGCCGCCACCACGCGCGGGCCGGCCGGGGCCGCGGCCGCCTCCGGCTTCGCTTCGGGCTTCGAGCAAGCCGACACCACGAACGCCGCCGACGCGGCCATCCAAACGACCCAACGCATGATATCCCCACTGATTTTCGTTTCGGGGGGCGCCCTTAGCTGAAAACCAGCGGCCGGTTCACGCGAAGTTTCGTGAAATCTTCGCCATGTTCGCCGGCAGGGGACGGATCATTCCGCCGGCGCGACCGGCACCAGGATCTCGCTGCCGCCCTCGCGGAACTTCTTCGACATCTCGGCCATGCCGGTGTCGATGTCGTTCTGCCCCAGATCGTTCTGTCCCCGGGCCGCGTCGCGGATGTCCTGGCTGATCTTCATCGAGCAGAACTTCGGGCCGCACATCGAGCAGAAGTGGGCGGTCTTGAACGCCTCCTTCGGCAGGCTCTCGTCGTGGTATTCGCGCGCCGTCTCGGGGTCGATGCCCAGGTTGAACTGGTCCTCCCAGCGGAACTCGAAGCGGGCGCGGCTGATGGCGTCGTCCCACATCCGCGCGCCGGGGTGGCCCTTGGCGAGGTCCGCAGCGTGGGCGGCGAGCTTGTAGGTCATCACGCCGACCTTCACGTCCTCGCGGTTCGGCAGGCCCAGGTGCTCCTTGGGCGTGACGTAGCAGAGCATCGCCGTGCCGAACCAACCGATCATCGCCGCGCCGATGGCCGAGGTGATGTGGTCGTAGCCGGGGGCCACGTCGGTGGTGAGCGGACCCAGCGTGTAGAATGGCGCCTCGCCGCAGGTCTTGAGCTGCTTGTCCATGTTGGCCTTGATCTTGTGCATCGGCACGTGGCCGGGGCCCTCGATCATCACCTGGACATTGTGCTTCCACGCGATCTGGGTGAGCTCGCCCAGGGTCTCCAGTTCGCCGAACTGGGCCGCGTCGTTGGCGTCGGCGATCGAGCCGGGGCGCAGGCCGTCGCCCAGCGAGAACGAGACGTCGTACGCCTTCATGATCTCGCAGATGTCTTCGAAGTGCTCGTAGAGGAAGTTCTCCCTGTGGTGCGCCAGGCACCACTTGGCCATGATCGAGCCGCCGCGGCTGACGATGCCGGTGACGCGGTTGGCCGTCAGCGGCACATAGGCCAGGCGCACCCCGGCGTGGATGGTGAAGTAGTCCACGCCCTGCTCGGCCTGCTCGATCAGGGTGTCGCGGAAGACGTCCCAGGTGAGGTCCTCGGCGACGCCGTTCACCTTCTCCAGCGCCTGGTAGATCGGCACGGTGCCGATTGGCACGGGGCTGTTGCGGACGATCCAGTCGCGGATGTTGTGGATGTTGCGGCCGGTGGACAGGTCCATGACCGTGTCGGCGCCGCAGCGGATCGACCAGACCATCTTGTCGACCTCGTCCGACACGTGGCTGAGGACGGCCGAGTTGCCGATGTTGGCGTTGATCTTCACCAGGAAGTTGCGGCCGATGATCATCGGCTCGAGCTCGGTGTGGTTGATGTTGGCCGGGATGATCGCGCGGCCGCGGGCGATCTCGTCGCGCACGAACTCGGGCGTGCAGATGTCGGGGATCTCGGCGCCGAAGTCCTCGCCGTCGCGGATGAACGTCCCGCCGGCCTCGCGGCGCTGGTTCTCGCGGATCGAGACGTATTCCATCTCGGGGGTGATGATCCCGCGGCGGGCGTACTCCAACTGGGTGACGACGGCGCCCGGCTTGGCGCGATAGACCCGGCGGAGGGCAGTGAACTCGGGCGCCAGATGAGCCCCCTTGGCGAAGCCGTTGTCCTCGGGCTTCACGGCGCGGGGATTCTGCACGATCTCGACGTCGCCGCGGCTGACCACCCAGGGCTCGCGGGTCTTCGACAGGCCCTTCTCGATGTCGATGGCGACGGTGGGGTCGGTGTAGGGGCCGGACGGATCGTACAGCGTCAGCGCCGGCTCGTTCGCCGACGGGTGGACGGCCACCTCGCGGAACGGCACGCGGATGTCGGGCCAGATCACCCCGGGCTGGTAGACCTTCTTCGACCCCGGGCGTTCGCCGGTGGGGATCGTGGCGGCGTTCAGCTTGCCGGTGGGCTTGTTCATCGCGGTTCGTCCTCAGAATTCGGACGGATCAAGGGCGTCGTTCCGGGGTATTGGCCCTTCCCTTCGCCGGCATGACCCGGATCAGGTTCGACGGGTCGTGGGCTCACCCACCTCTCAGCCGCTTGCGCGCGGCCCCCCGAGGATGCCGCCAGGGTAGGCCGGTTACCGCAGGCCCGCCAGCGGCAAATGCGAGGCTCTCGCACACGAAGGCGCCTCAAAAGCGAAGACGAGGAACAGGCGTGGGCGTATCATCCTTCGGGGGACGTCGAAGGAGAACGCCATGAGATTCGCCATCATCGCCCTCGCGGCGGCCAGCTTCGCCGCCGTCGCCACGGGCGCGCTTGCCGCCAAGCCGTCGCCCTTGACGACGCCGAAGCCGCCGGCCGGCACCGGCCTGCCCAACGGGCAATGCTTCCGCAGCGCCGACATCCGCAACCACACCATCGCCGACAAGGACACGCTGCTGCTCAGCGTGAACGGCAAGGCGACCTATCGCGTGACGATGAACGGCGCCTGCCTGGCGGGGGCCATGTCCTCGGACCCGATCATCACCCGCAGCCCGCCCGGCTCGCCGATCATCTGCAAGCCGATCGACATGGACATCGCGATCGGCCGGAACGGCTTCTCCAGCCACTGCATCGTGGACTCCATCGTCAAGATGAGCCCCGAAGAGGTGGCCGCCCTGCCGAAGAAGCTGAGGCCGTGAGCCAGGGAGATCCGCAATGAAGTTCACGACCCTGGCCCTGGCCGGCGCGACCGCCGCCGCGGGAACCCTGGCCCTGGCGGCAGCAGCGCCCTCCCCGCTGGGCCCACCGCCCCCCGCGGGCGCCGCCCTGCCCAAGGGCCAATGCATCCTCGGCCGCGACCTGGGCAACCATTCGGTGGTGGACCAGAACACCCTGCTGATGGACGCCAGCGGCAGGAGCTCGGGCGTCTATCGCCTGACCATGCGCAACGGATGCCTGCGCAGCGCGATCTCGTCCGACCCGATCGGCATCCGCCAGATCGGCGGCGACACGATCTGTGCGCCCAGGGACGTCGTGCTGACGGCGCGGAGCGGGCTTTGCGACGTGGCGTCGATCGTCAAGCTGACGCCGGAGGAGGTCGCCGCCCTGCCCCGGAAACTGCGGCCCTAGATTCCGATTTCGCAGGTTTTCGCCGTCGGGGACGCCGAAGCGGTTCCCTGACGGCGTGGCGGGGTCTATGGCGAGGCCATGAACCTCGCCCGCTTCAACCCCGTCCGCTTCGCCCACCTGCCCACGCCGCTGGAGCCCCTGCCCGGCCTCACGGAGCACCTGGTGCGTCCGGGGGGCGGCGGGCCGGCGGTGTGGATCAAGCGGGACGACTGCACCGGCCTGGCCGGCGGCGGCAACAAGACCCGCAAGCTCGAATACCTTGTGGGCGACGCCCTGGCCAACGACGCGGACACCCTGGTGACCCAAGGGGCCGTGCAGTCGAACCACGTGCGCCAGACCGCGGCCGCCGCCGCCAAGTTCGGCATGAAGTGCGAGATCATCCTGGAGGAGCGCACGGGTTCGAAGGCCGTGGACTACACCCGCTCGGGCAACGTGCTGCTGGACGAACTGCTGGGCGCGAAGATCCGCAGCGTGCCCGGCGGGACCGACATGAACCAGAAGCTGGCCGAGGTGGCCGCCGAGGTCTCCGACGCCGGCGGGCGTCCGTACGTGATCCCCGGCGGCGGGTCGAACAGCATCGGCGCGCTAGGCTATGTGGAGTGCGCCCTGGAGCTGGTGATGCAGGCCAACGAGAGCGGCCTGGAGATCGACCGCATCGTCACCGCGACCGGCAGCGCCGGCACCCATGCCGGGCTCGTGGCGGGCCTGGCCGTCATGGGGGCCGACATTCCGGTGCTGGGCATCGGCGTGCGCGCGCCCAAGGACGTGCAGGAAACCAACGTCTACAATCTGGCCCGCCAGACGGCGGCGCTGCTGGGGCACGAGGACCGGGTCACGCGCGACATGGTGGTGGCCGACTGCGACTATGTCGGCGCGGGCTACGGCCTGATCGACGACGGCGTGATCGACGCCCTGAAGACCATCGCCCGGTCGGACGCGATCCTGCTGGACCCGGTCTACACGGGCAAGGCGATGAAGGGGCTGCTGGCGCTCTCGGCCAAGGGCGCGTTCGACGGCGAGACCGTGGTGTTCCTGCATACGGGGGGCGCCCAGGGCCTGTTCGGCTACCAGGGCGAACTGGAAGGCAAGCTGCGGTGAGCGCCGAGCCGCTGATCCTGGGCGTCCTCGGGGGCATGGGTCCGGCCGCCACGGTCGAGTTCCTGGCGCGGCTGCAGGACTATACCCCCGCCGAGAAGGACCAGGACCACATCCGGGTCATCGCCGACATCAACCCGCGGGCCCCGGACCGTAACGTGCCGGGATCCGGCGCAGGCGCCGTGCTGGCCGAGATGGCGGGCGCGCTGGCCGGCGCGGGCGCGCAGGTGCTGGCCATGCCGTGCAACACCGCCCACGCCCATGCCGACCTGATCCAGCGGGCGTCCGGGCTGCCGCTGATCGACATGATCGGCCTGGCGGCGCAGGCCGCGAGCGAGGCCGGCGCCATGAGGGTCGGCGTGCTGGGCACCAAGGGCGCGCTGAAGCTCTATCGGGAGTACCTGGCCGCACGGGCGATGAGCCTGGTCAGCCTGCCGCCCGAGCGGCAGGAGGCGTTCATGGTCACGCTCTATCGCATCAAGGCCGGCGACCTGGGCGACGACGTGAAGCGCGAGATGCAGGGCCATGCCGAGGAGCTGCGCCGCATGGGCGCCGAGGTCCTGATCGCCGGCTGCACCGAGGTGCCGCTGGTGCTGGGCGAGGACGACGTGAAGCTGGGCCTGATCGATCCGGGCGACCTGTTGGCGCGCAAGTGCGTGGCGGTGTGCCTGGGCTGGGAGCCTCTGCCGCACGGCGTGGGGTAGACTGGAATTCCTCCCCCGCTGCGGGAGGTGGCGCGAAGCGCCGGAGGGGGTCTGCTCAGAACGCGGTGTTGACCCCTCAGTCGGCTTCGCCGACAGCTCCCCCAATTCCTCCCCCGCTGGGGGAGGTGGCGCGAAGCGCCGGAGGGGGTCTGCCCAGAACGCGGTGGATGACCCCCTCAGTCGGCTTCGCCGACAGCTCCCCCGGAGGGGGAGCAACTGGAACTTAAAGTCGACCCGCGCCGAAGGTATCGCAGGCGGCGGGGTCGCCGCTTTCCGAACCCTTGCGGAACCAGCGCATGCGCTGTTCCGACGTGCCGTGGGTGAAGGCGTCGGGCATGACGCGGCCCTGGCTGCGCTTCTGGAGGGTGTCGTCGCCGACCGCGGCGGCGGCGCGCAGACCGTCCTCGATGTCGCGCGGGTCGAGGGAGACCTGGCCGTTCGAGACCTCGGACGCGTGCGCCGCCCAGACGCCGGCGTAGCAGTCGGCCTGCAGTTCGAGCCGCACCGAGCCGCTCTCGGCGCCCTGCGCGCCCATCCGCCGCGCCTGGTCGCTGGCGCCGGTGAGGTTCTGGACGTGGTGGCCAATCTCGTGGGCCACGACATAGGCGCGGGCCGCCTCGCCGCCGGCGCCGAACTTGGTCTCCAGCTCCTGCCAGAACGACAGGTCCAGATAGACCTTGCGGTCGGCCGGACAATAGAACGGTCCCATCGCCGACTGGCCCAGGCCGCAGCCGGTGCCGGTGGACTGGTCGTAGAGCACGATGGCGTCGGGCGGCCGGTAGCCGCGCATCTGGCCTTCCCAGACCTGGTCGACGTTGTGCGAGATCACGTCGACGAAGCGGCCGGCCTGGTCGGCGGGCGTTCCGCGCACGCCCTCCTGCTGCTGCGCCTGGGGCGCCGCGCCGTTCACGACACCCAGGGTGGTCGACGGATCGATGCCGAAGACGAAATAGCCCACCAGCGCGAGGACCACCCCGCCGACGCCCAGCCCGCCGACGCCGACCGGGCCCATCCCGCGGCGATCCTCGATGTTGCCGCCGCCTTCACCGCCCTGCCAGCGCATCTAGCGGCGGCTCCGGGCGGCGTCCTGGACGCGCTTGTTGGAGTCGGCCAGCGCAGCGTCGGGGACTGAGGGATAGGCCGGCGCGGACGCGGAGGCCTTCGGAGCCAGCGTCGGATCGCCATAGGGCAGCGCCGGGATGCGGACGCCCGACCGCTGGACGGACAGGTCGGCCACCGCCTGGTCGGCGCGCAGCCGCGCGTCCAGCGCCTGGAGCTGGTTGGCCTGGTCGACGGCGCGGCGCTCGGCCGCCTGCTGCTGCATGCGCAGGTCGTCGAGCTGCTGTTGCTGGACGGCCGGCTGGGCCGACGCCGGCGCGGCCAGGGCTGCGAGGAGCCCTCCCAGGGCGAGGAACTTAAGCATGCGACACCATATGGGCCCCAACGGCCGCAAGCCTAGCGGCGTTCCACGGTGAAGCGGCTCAATTCCTTGCGGGGCTGATCCCAATCCGGCTTCAGCTCGATGGCCCGCTGGTAGTCGAAGTAGGCCGACTTCATGTCGTCCAACCCCTCGAAGGCGAGCGCGCGGTTGTAGTAGGCCTTCTCCGGCTCCTCGACGCCAAGTTGGAGGGCCTTGTTGATGTCGGCGAGCCCCTCGGCGTAGCGGCGTGCGCCGACGGCGGCGGCGCCCCGGTTCACATAGGCCTCGCCCAGGTCGGGCTTGGTCTCGATGGCCGCGTTGAAATCTCCCTGGGCCGAGGCGAACTGCTTGCGCCGCAGCTTGAGCACGCCGCGGTTCACGAACGTCCCGGCCCTGTCGCGCATGCCCATGACCTCGGTCTCCAGGGCCTGGGTGCAGATGTCCTCGAACTTGGCGTCGGACTCGCCGCCGAGGGCCGCCTCGGAGCACTGGCGGGCCATGCCGCCGCCGAGCACGGTGACGGCGGCCTGGGGGGCGTCGGCAAAGGCGAGGAGGCCGACGCCGGCGGCGAGGGCGAGGAGATGGGAGGTCTTGCGCATCAGGGTCGCTCCGGAACCTGGACAGCTTGCCCAAGCGTCCGCCTGTAACGCCGCTATGTCAATTCACGCCGCCTGGCGGAAGCGGATCAACTCGCGGTGCAGGATGTAGACGCCGCTGGCCGCCACGATCACCGCGCCGATCAGCGTCAACGGGTGCGGAAGCTCGCCCCAGATCAGCAGGCCCAGCAGCGCGGCCCAGACGAGCTGGGTGTAGTCGAACGGCGCGATGACGCCCACCGGCGCCTGGCGCAGCGCCTCGGTGAGGAAGAGCTGGCCCACGCCGCCGATCAGGCCCGCGACGATCAGCATGCCGAGCGTCAGCGGATCGGGCGTCACCCAGTGGAACAGCGAGCCGACGACCCCGATCGCGACGCCCCCGAGGGTGAAGTAGAAGACGATGGTGGGGCCCCGCTCGGTGTCGGCGATCTGGCGGATGGCGACCATGGCGCCCGCCGCGCCCAGGGCGCTGAGAATCCCGAGCGTGACGCCTGGCACGTTCATGTGCCCGGGCAGAGGGCGGGCCATGATCAGCACGCCGAGGAAGCCCACGACCACGGCGGCCCAGCGGTGACGCCCCACCTTCTCCGACAGCAGCATGGCCGACAGCGCCGTCATGAACAGCGGCGAGGTGAACTGCAGCGCCGTGGCCTCGGTCAGGGGTAGGTGCTGGACGGCCGAGAAGCCGCAGACCATGCCGGTCAGGCCGACGGTGGCGCGGGCCAGGTGGCCCAGCGGGCGCTTCGTCTTCAGCACCTCCCAGCCGGTGGTCCGCGCGATGTAGAGGCCCAGCGGCACGAAGGCGAACAGGTTGCGGAAGAGGATGATCTCGAAGACCGGGATCCCGCGCGATCCGGTCCATTTCACGATCGCCGACAGACACGCCATGCAGGCCATGGCCGCCACCCGGAAGGCGATGCCCAGGAGGACCTGGTTGGCGGGCGGGAGCGCGGGCGGCGGAGACACGCGCGTCTTAAGGGGGAGGTCGCCCCGCAGGTCAACGCCCACTTGGCCGCAGGCGGACCCATGGCAGGAATCGCGGGGCGATCGGCCTTTACGGACGGCCCCTCGGCGGTCTCCATGTCGGCCAACGAGAACCGTGGGGGAGATTCGAGATGAGCAGCCCGATCCTGCAGCCCGTCGTGGCGCTGGTGTTGTGGTCGATGGTGATGTGGGCCTGGCTGTACGCCACCCGCATCCCGGCGATGCAGACGGCCAAGGTGGCGCTCGACCCCACCCTCACCAGCGCGGACCTGGCGGCCCGCCTCCCCCCGCAGGTGCGCTGGAAGGCCGACAACTACAACCACCTGATGGAGCAGCCGACGCTGTTCTACGCCGTGGCCCTGACGCTGGCGGTGGCCGGACAGGGCGAGGGACTGAACGCGACGCTGGCGTGGGGCTACTTCGGCCTGCGCGTGGTCCACAGCCTGGTGCAGGCGACCACCAACGTCATCATGCTGCGCTGGGCCGTGTTCATGCTGGCCTCGCTGGTGCTGCTGGCCCTGGCGGTCTCGGCGGCGATGGCCGTGTTCTAGAGAGCGGCGGACTTCAGAACGCGCGGGCGTCGCCGAAGAGCAGCGGAACCGTCCGGGCGACCAGCCGCACATCGCCGGTGAAGGTCCAGTTGTCGATATAGGCGTTGTCGGCGTCGATGCGGGCGAACAGGCCCTCGTCGTTGGCCACCTCGCCGCGATAGCCGTTCACCTGGGCTTCGCCCGTCAGGCCGGGCCGAGCACGGAACCGGTCGAGATAGCCAGGTGCGCGCTGGGCCCAGACGATGTCGTGGGCGATGGCGTGCGGCCGCGGCCCGACGATGGACATCTCGCCCCGCAGCACGTTCAGCAACTGGGGAAGCTCGTCGAGGCTGAGCTTGCGCAGCAGCCCGCCCAGCGGGGTCACCCGCGAGTCGCCGCGCACCGCCTGGCGGATCTCATCTCCGTCCTCGGTCACCCGCATGGTGCGGAACTTGAAGATGCGGAAGGGCCGACCGTGCAGGCCCGTGCGCTGCTGGCGGAAGAGGATCGGCCCGTCGCTTTCCATCCAGATGGCCATGCCGATGACCAGCAGGAGCGGAAGGAAGGCCAGCAACGCGAGGCCCGCGACCACGATGTCGAAGGCGCGCTTGCGACGACTGGTGGCGACGTACGCCGGCCCGGCTTCCGGACGCGCCTCTGGGGGCGCCTGCAAGATCGGCGCGATGACGGTCATGGCCAGCCCAGCCTCCGTAGTCCACCCGACGGTTGGTTAACCGGCGGGGCGCATCGCAAGTTCCGGGTCGGCGGCCGCGCGCTGAAAAAACTGCTGCGCCGCACAACGCGGTCGGGGCTTCCCCTCTTCGGCGACGCGCCTAAGCTTCCAGCCCACAAGAGGCGAGGAGGAAGCCCATGGCGCGCCGGCTGGTCGACCTGTCGATCCCGATCACCAACGACATCGTCTCGGACCCGGATGTGATGCGTCCGCAGGTGACCTACTCGCGGCACAAGGAGACGGTGGGTCAGATCGCCTCCTTCTTCCCCGGGCTGAAGGCCGAGGACCTGCCGGACGGCGAGGGCTGGGCCGTGGAGCAGGTGAAGCTCTCCACCCACAACGGCACGCACATGGACGCGCCCTGGCATTTCCATTCGACCACCGACCAGGCCGATGGGGGACGGCCCGCGCCGACCATCGACGAGGGCCCGCTGGAGTACTTCCTGCAGCCGGGGGTGAAGCTGGACTTCCGCCGGTTCGAGGACGGCTACGTGGCCACGGCGGCGGACGTCGAGGCCGAGCTCGAACGCATCGGCCACACGCTGAAGCCGCTCGACATCGTGCTGGTGAACACCGCCGCCGGCGCGGCCTATGGCGATCCCGACTACATCCACCGGGGCTGCGGCATGGGCGAGGAGGCCACGCTGTATTTGACCGAACGCGGGGTGAAGGTGGTGGGCACCGACGCCTGGTCTTGGGACGCGCCCTTTTCCCACACGGCGCGCAAGTGGGCCGCGACGCACGACCCGAAGATCATCTGGGAGGGCCACAAGGCCGGCCGCATCCGCGAGTACTACCAGATCGAGAAACTGACGAACCTGGAGAGCCTGCCGCCGACCGGCTTCACCCTCTCCTGCTTCCCGGTGAAGATCGCCGGCGCTTCGGCCGGCTGGATCCGGGCCGTGGCGATCCTGGAGTAGCGGCGGCTGCGCGCGCCTGAACTTGCCCCGCGACCGCTCGCCGCACCGCAGATCTGAATCTCGAACGCCGAATGCTCAAATTGAGTAGGGGCGCCGAGGAAATCGGGTGAAGTTCCCCTCAATTCGGGGCGGCGAACACTGAGTTCAGGCCTTGTAAACCACACCCCTTCACCGAACATTCCGACCTACAACCCTAGGCTTCGGGACCATCGGAAAAGCGGTCCCCGTGTCCACAGCCGTCCAGTTCGCAGAGCGCGAGAGCGCCGCCTCCTCTCCTCCCATCGCCGCCACCGGCTTGGCCATGCGCCTGGCCGGCGCACGCAGCGTGATCGAGGGCAAGTTCCTCGACCTGGGCGTCACGCTGGAGAAGTCGGTGGAGGTGGTGGGCGGCCTCGTCACGTCGCTGGACCAGTTGGCGAATGTCTTCACCGCCGAGACCGTCGACGGCGCCACCGAGAAGCTGTCGGCCGCCGCCGCTGAGCTGAGCGGCCTGGCGGGCTCGCGCACCGGCCATCGCGAGCGCTGCCATGCGCTGGCGTCCACCAGCCGCCGGCTGGGCGTGCACATCGCCGACATGCTGCAGGCGCTGCGCTACCTGCGGGTCTTCGCGGTCAACATCAAGGTGACGGCCGGCACGGTGCCCGGCGCCTTCGTCGAGTTCGAGGACTTCGTCGAGGACATCTACGGCGCGATCAACGAGGGCCGGCGGCAACTGGACGAGTTCGGCCGGGAGCTGGACGCCCTGGGCGCCCTGGTCAGCGACGCCATCGGCCATGAGCAGGACCTGGAGGTGCGCTGCTCCGAGGTGCTGCCGGCGGTGCCGAACCAGCTCGCGGCCGACGCCGTGACCCTGGCCGAGCACCACAAGCGGGTGGCCGAGGTCGCCGGCGAGGTGGGCGCGGTGGCGCGCAGCCTGCAGGGCAAGGTGGCCATGGCGCTGTGCAGCCTGCAGATCGGGGACACGGCCCGCCAGCGCGTCGAGCACGTCGAGACCGGGCTGGAGATCCTGGAGCGCCGGCGTGGCCAGGGCCTGGCCGACCCGGCCGCCGACGACATCGTGCGCGCCATGCTGGCCGCGCAGCTCGACGACACGGTGGAGAGCTTCGACCGCGAGATCGAGAAGCTGGCGCAGAGCCTGGGCGGTGTGGCCAGCGATGCGCGCAAGCTGCTGCAACTTCGCGAGGCGGCGCGGGGCTCGGGCGGCCGCGACAAGACCGGCGACCTGGCCCGGCTGGACGCCAGCCTGGACCAGGCCATGGCCCTGGTGCGCGAGATGGAAGCGGCCGAGGCCTCGGCCCTGGAGGTCGGACGCTCGGCCGAGACCACGGCCGCGGGCCTGGGCCAGCGGATCAATTCGATCCGCAGCATCAAGACCTCGATCCACTCGATGGCGCTGAACGCCCACCTGAAGTGCGTGCGGCTGGGCGACGCCGGCCGGCCGCTCAGCGTCGTGGCGGTGGAACTGCGGCAGTACGCCGACGCCCTGGGCGAAACGGCGGGCCGTGCGGAGACGATCCTGACCGACCTGGGAACCGGGACCGACGCGAGCACCGGCGAGACCGGCGGATCGGCGGCGGTGGGCGCCCTCTTGGAGACGGCGGCGGCGCCGATCCGCGAGGCCGAGAGCGAGGTCGGCGCCGGGCTGGCCGAGATGGCCGCCCAGGGCGAGGCGGCGGTTCAGGTGCTGCAGCAGGCCACCAGCCGGCTCAACTTCCATACCGAGGTGACCGGCGTGCTGAGCGTCGCGGCCGACGCCCTGCGCTCCGCGGCGACGACGGCGCCGGAAGATCTGCAGGACGCGTCCGCGGCGGCGCTCGCCGAGGTGATGGGCGAGATCGGCAAGCTCTATACGATGGCTCGCGAGCGCCAGATCCACGCGCAGTACATGCCGGCGCAGGCCTGACGGCGCGCGGCGGCGGCGCCGGCTACAGACGTCCGATTTCCGGTTCCGACCCTTCGCGGACGCTGCCGCTCGCCCCCTACAACTCGTCATCCCCGGGCTTGACCCGGGGATCCATGGTTCAGCCGCCTTTGGTCCCCGCGGCGGACCGGGTCTGCCCGGTCCGCTCCCACCGCCGTGCCGCCGAGGGATGGATCCCCGGGACAAGCCCGGGGATGACGAGCAAAAAGGGAATGGAAGTCCACCTTCCACCCTTCGCCGGCATACCGGATAGCCGCTTGTCGGCCCCTTTGAGTTCGCAGGTCTTCGCGTGGCGGACAGCCCGCTTCCTCAGCTCGCCATCGCGCCCAGGCGCAGGATCTCGCCGGCGATGCGGCCGAGCGGCAGGACCTTCATGGCGGCGCCGCGAGCGATCGCTTCCTTGGGCATGCCGAAGACGATCGACGTCGCCTCGTCCTGGGCTATGGTGAAGGCGCCGGCCTGCTTCATCTCATCGAGGCCGCGGGCGCCGTCGTCGCCCATGCCGGTCATGATGACGCCCACGGCGTTGGAACCCGCCGAGCGCGCGGCCGAGCGGAACAGGACGTCCACCGAGGGCCGGTGCCGCGAGACCAGCGGGCCGCTCTTGACCGACACGTGGTAGCGGGCGCCCGAACGCTCCAGAAGGGCGTGGTGGTTGCCGGGCGCGATCAGCGCGCGGCCGCGCAGGACCGCGTCGCCGTCGGCGGCCTCCTTGACCTCGACTTCGCAGATGTCGTTCAGCCGGCGCGCGAAGGCGGCGGTGAACTTCTCGGGCATGTGTTGGACGATCACGATGCCCGGCGCGTTGCTGGGCAACGCCTGCAGCACCTCGCGCAGCGACTCGGTGCCCCCGGTGGACGCGCCGATGCAGATCACCGTCTCGGTCGTGCGGGCCATCGCCCCCGTCGAGGGACGCGGCGGCGGCAGCATGGCGTCGGCGGTCAGCTTCTTCTCGACCGTGCGGGCGAAGGGCTGGGGCCGCGGGCGGTTGCCGAGCCGGGCCTGGGCCGCGCCTTTGACCGCCTCGCAGATGCGCTCGCGGCTCTCGTTGAGGTGGTCGGCGACGCCGATCTTGGGCTTCAGGATCACGTCGACCGCGCCGGCCTCCAGGGCCTGCATCAGCGTCTCGGACCCTTCCTCGGTCAGCGACGAGCACATGACCACGGGGATCGGATGCTGGGCCATCAGCTTGCGCAGGAAGGTGATGCCGTCCATCCGCGGCATTTCGACATCGAGCGTGATGACGTCGGGGACTTCCTTGGCGATGTAGCGCGCGGCGGAAAACGGGTCTGAAGCCGCGCCGATGACCTCGATCGCCGGGTCCTCCTGCAGCACCGACGTCAGCGTCTGGCGGACGGACGCGGAGTCGTCGATGACCAGGACGCGGACCTTTCGCGGCATGCTCAGACCTTCTGGAAGACGGTGCCGGACACCGTGCGGACCGGGAGGTCGACGCCCACGATGGTTTCCGAATGCCCGAGGAACAGGTAGCCGCCGGGCCGCAGGTGGGCGCAGAGGCGCTGCAGCACCGCCGCCTGCGTCGGCTTATCGAAATAGATCAATAGATTCCGACAGAAGATCATGTCGAGGTCCTTGGGCGCCGCGTACTTCGCGTCCATCAGATTCTGCCGCGCGAACGACAGCTTGGAGCGCAGGTGCGGCGCCATGCGGACCAGATTGCTGGCGCGGTCGCGCGCCACGAGGACGTGGCGCTGGCGCAGCGGGATCGGCACGGGATCGATCAGGGGCGCCGGGTAGATGCCCAGCAACGCCTCGCCCAGGACCTGGGTGCAGAGGTCGGTGGCGAGGATGGAGTAGTCGAGTCCGCGATGGTCGGCGCAGAAGTCGTCGAGCAGCATGGCGATGGTGTAGGGCTCGGCCCCGATCGAGCACGCCGCACTCCAGACGCCGATCTGCTTGCGCCCCTCGCGAACGAAGCCCGGCAGGGCCTTGTTCATCAGGTAGTCGAAGTGCGCCGGCTCGCGGAAGAAGTCGGTCTTGTTGGTCGTGACGGCGTCGATCAGGTGGATGGCCTCGCTCTCGATTCCATCGCCCTTGAACAGGAAGTCGCAGTAGTCGTCGAAGCTGCCCATATGCAGGGCGCGCAGACGGCGGCGCAGGCGGCCCTCCAGCATCGTCTTCTTGGCCGGCGGCATCTTGATGCCGCTGTAGCCATGGATGAACTCGGCGAGGCGGCGGAAGTTCGCCGGGCTGAGGCTGTCGTGGGCGTCCGGGACGTAGGCGAGTTCAGCCGACAAGACGGTCTTCCATTCTGGAGGGTCCGGCAGAGACGAGGATCAGGCGGCGGCCGGCAGGGCGGCGGCTTCCTGGCTGGTGAGCAGGCGGGCGAGTTCGAACAGGACGACGAAGCCGCCTTCGTGGCGCACGACCCCGGCGATGTATTCCGAGCGCCACGGCACGCCGATGTCGGGCGCGGGCTCGACTTGGTCGGCGGCGATGGAGATCACCTCGATCACCCTGTCGGCCACCAGCCCCAGCGAGAGGAGCCGGTCCTCCAGCGGAATGTCCAGCACCAGGACGCGTGTCGCGGGCCCCGGCGGGACCGGCGGCAGGCCCAGCTTCACGCGCAGGTCGATGGTCGCCGTCGCCCGGCCGCGCACGTCGGTGAGGCCGAGCAGGTAGGCGGGCCCCTCCGGAATCGCGAACGGCGCGCGGTAGTCGAGGATCTCCCGCACGTAGCGCACCGGCACGGCGAAGACCTCGGCGCCCAGGCCCAGGGTGACGTACTGGCCTTCGAGGGCGGACATGTCAGGCATACTCCCGGAAGGCTTCGTCCTGGTCGTCGGGGCCGCCCTGCGCGAGGTCGAGGGCGAAGCCCTTGGCCGCCGCCTGCTGGGCCTTCACCGTCCTTCCGGCCTTGCGCGCGGCGGGGCGCGGGCGGGCGGCGGACAGGGCCACCGGCGCGGGACCGCGGGCGCGGGCGCCGGCCGTCTCGGTGCGGAAGAAAGCGATCGAGACCTGCAGTTCCTCGGCCTGGGCCGCGAGTTCCTCGGACGTCGAGGCCATCTGTTCCGAGGCGCTGGAGTTGGTCTGGGTGACCTTGTCCAGTTGCTGGAGGGCTTCGTTGACCTGCGAGGCGCCGATGTCCTGCTCGCGGCAGGCGGCGCTGATCTCG
>NZ_JANINU010000286.1 GCF_024508875.1 Phenylobacterium sp. | reverse complement strand
AGTTCCTTGTGGGTCTCGACGATGGCGCGGCGGGCTTCGGCCAGGGCCATGATGGCCTGGCTGGCGCGTTCCACCGCGTCCTGGCCGATGAGGGCCGAGGCGCCGGCGGCCTTGCGCAGCGCGGGCATGACGCCCGCCAGTTGGGCCGTCTTCGACAGGGCGGCGTCGATGGCGGTTTCGGCTTCGAAAAGGGCGCCGGCGACTTGCTCGGCGGCCATGCGGCGTTCTTTGAGCATGAGGTCTCTCCATGCGCGGCGGGGACCTCGCCGCGCGTTAAGTTTTGCGTAACAGGGTTTCTTGGCCGTTCAGGCCTTTAGTAAACTGGCCGCCAGATCGTTCAGGTAATGCAGGCCGGCCAGCATCCCCCCGAAGGCGAGGACGGTGACCACCGCGATGCCCACGATCGCGCCGATCCTGAGCGCGGGGCTCAGTTCGTTTCGGCGGCTCCAGGCTCGGGCTCGCCCTTGAAGTTCTCGTCGAGGAGAACCCACGTCAGGCAGAGGATTTCCCGAAGCACCATTTCCGGCGGCTTGAACGGGGCCAGCTTCCGGCTCGCGGAAACCAGGTGCCTCGCCATGTCCGCCTGAGCGGGCGTCGCCGAGAGATCGACGAGCTGCCGCTCGAGCTGCGTCCAGGAGAAGCTCGGAATAAGCTCCTCCCGCTTCGCCAAGGCCGGCCACCGCGCCTCGAAGTCGTCGATCTCCCGGCGAAGGCGCAGGGCCCTCCCAATCACGGCTCGGTTCTCGAAGTTCGGCTGCTGGCCCATCGGACGCCCCCTTGGTTGCCGGCTCATCCGGCCAGCTCGCCTCGGGGATGTCTGTCCTGATCGCGTCGTGTCCTGATCCGATCAGGACAGGATTGACCTCTTGGTCACGTAGCAGCCGCGCCGCCTGGAAGCGGTCGTCCACGCCCAGCTTGCGCCGCGCACGGTCGCAGTAGGTGTCGACAGACGTCTTGGACATGCCCAGTTCGCGCGCGATCTGCTTGGAGCTGAGATGCTGGTCGACCAGGCGCAGACAATCGCGCTCGCGCTGCGTCAAAAGCTCAACAGGGTTCATGACGCCCCCCCGAAGCGCACAACCGACCTGGGCCAACAGTAAACGACGCCTTTGGCGGCGCGTCTACTTGGGCGATAAGAAAACGCCGTTTCGCGTTGTTATGGCGCACCGCCACGGCTCCGCTTGACCTGCCGTTAAGCCGTTGGGGCTATGCCTTGCCGGCCATGCGCAGACCGATCCGTTCCCTGTCCGAGCGTCGCCCCACCCGCGCCCAGATCAGCGCGGAGCAGCTCGCCTCGCTCAGCCACGAATTCCGCACACCCCTGAACGGCGTCCTGGGAATGGCCCGCCTGCTGGAAGGCACCAAGCTCACGGCCGAGCAGCGCGCCTACGTCTCCGCGCTCCACGACAGCGGCCAGCACCTGCTCGCCCTCGTCAACGACGTCCTGGACTACGCCAAGCTGGGCGCCGGCCGCGTCGAGCTGCACCCCGCCCCGATGGAGGTCGAGGACCTGCTGCGCGGCGTCGCCGAGCTGCTGTCGCCCCGCGCCCGCGAAAAGGGCATCGAGATCGCCTGGACCGGCGCGTCGGCGCCCGCCACCGTGCACGCCGACGAGGGGCGGCTGCGCCAGATCCTGCTCAACTTCGCCGGCAACGCCGTGAAGTTCACCGAGGAGGGCGGCGTCCTGCTCGCGGCCACCGCGCCCGGGCCGGGCCGCCTGCGGCTGTACGTGGAGGACACCGGGCCCGGCGTCTCGCAAACCGACCGCGAGCGGATCTTCGAGGATTTCGCCCAGGCCGAAGCCGCGCACGCCGACCTCGGCGGCGCGGGCCTGGGCCTCGCCATCGCCCGCCGCCTGGCGCGCGCCATGGGCGGCGAGGTGGGCGTCGACACCGCCCCGGGCGGCGGCGCCTGCTTCTGGTTCGAAGCGACCCTGCCCGAGGTCCCCGGGGCGGTCGCCGAGCCGCCGCTCACGGGCCGCACCGTCGGCATCGCCTCGCCGAACGCCATCGTGCGCGAGGCCGCCCGCCTGCAGATCGAGGCCAGCGGCGGCAAGGCCGTGGCCGCCCCGACGCTCGCCGAAACCATCGCGCGCACCCGGCCCGGCGACGTGATCCTGGTGGACGCCAGCCTGTCCGCCGCGAACGGCGGGCTGCGCCCGCCGCTGCAGCGGCCGGCCATCGTGCTGATCGCCCCGGACGAGCGCGACCGCATCCCTCGCTATCGCCGCGCGGGCTTCGCCGGCTATCTCATCAAGCCGCTGCGCCGCGCCTCGGTGGCCGAGCGCGTCCTGATCGCCGCCGGCGCCGCCGCGGCCGACCCCAGCCAGCC
>NZ_JANINU010000285.1 GCF_024508875.1 Phenylobacterium sp. | reverse complement strand
CCGCCTTCGCGAAGTTCGGCTCGGACCTGGACGCCGCCACCCAGCGCATGCTGGCGCGCGGCGAGCGCCTGACCGAGCTGCTGAAGCAGCCCCAGTACGCCCCGCTCGCGGTGGAAGAACAGGTTGCTGTGGTCTACGCCGGCACCCGCGGCTACCTCGACAAGGTCCCGACCGCTCAGGTCGGCCGCTTCGAGCGCGAACTGCTGGCGCACCTGCATGCCAAGCATCAGGGCCTGCTGGACAAGATCCGCACGACCAAGGACCTGAAGGGCCTCGAAGACGACCTGAAGGCGGCCCTGGCCGGCTTCGCCGACACCTTCGCCTAAGCGCCGACGCGAGGAGCGAGTAACCGGCGATGGCCACCGTCAAGGAAATGCGCACTCGGATCGCTGCGGTGAAATCCACCCAGAAGATCACGAAGGCGATGCAAATGGTCGCCGCGGCCAAGCTGCGCCGCGCCCAGAACGCCGCCCAGAGCGCCCGGCCCTACGCCGAGCGCATGGGCGCCGTGATCGCCAACCTGGCGGCAGGCGTGTCGGGCGACGGCGCGCCCAAGCTGCTGGTGGGCACGGGTTCGACCCAACGCCACCTGGTGGTCATCTCCACGTCGGACCGCGGCCTGGCCGGCGGCTTCAACAGCTCGATCGTCCGCGCCGCCCGCCAGCGCATCGACGCGCTGATCGCCGAGGGGAAGGACGTGAAGATCCTGACCGTCGGCCGCAAGGCGCGGGACCAGCTCCGCCGCCTGCACGCCACGCGTCTCGTCGGCGGCTATGAGGCCGGCGGCAACCCGTCCCTCGCGGTCGCCGAAGAGGTTTCGGGCAAGATCCAGGACATGTTCGACGCCGGCGAGATCGACGTCGTCACGCTGTTCTTCTCGAAGTTCCAGTCGGTGGTCACCCAGACCCCCACGGCCAAGCAGCTCATCCCGGCCGAGGTCGCCGCCGGCGCCCCGCCGATCGACCTGAAGGGGGCTGCTTACGAGTACGAGCCCGACGAGGAATCGATCCTGGCCGACCTCCTGCCGCGCAACATCACGACCCAGATCTTCTCCGCCATGCTGGAGAACCAGGCCGGGTTCTTCGCCGCTCAGATGACGGCGATGGACAACGCCACCCGCAACGCCGGCGACATGATCGCCAACCTGACCCTGCAGATGAACCGAGCCCGCCAGGCGCAGATCACCAAGGAGCTGATCGAGATCATCTCCGGCGCCGAAGCGATCTAGTACGAGAGAACGAACGATGGCCACGACGACCACCGCCGCCAAGAAGCCCGCCGCCAAGGCTCCGGCCAAGGCTCCCGCCAAGCGCGCGCCCGCGAAGGCCGCCGCGACCCCGAAGGCCGCCGCCGTCAAGGGCGTCGCCACCGGCAAGCTGGTTCAGATCATCGGCGCCGTCGTCGACGTCGAGTTCGAGGGCCACCTGCCCGCGATCCAGAACGCGCTGGAAACCACCAACGTCGACCAACGGACGGGCCAGCCCTTCCGCCTGGTGCTGGAAGTCGCCCAGCACCTGGGCGAGAACACCGTCCGCGCCATCGCCATGGACACCACCGAAGGCCTGACCCGCGGTCAGCCGGTGGTCGATACGGGCAAGGCCATCACCGTGCCGGTCGGCCCGGCCTGCCTGGGTCGCATCATGAACGTCATCGGCGAGCCGATCGACGAAGCCGGCCCGATCGCCACCACCTTCACCAGCCCGATCCACCGCGAAGCGCCGTCGTTCTCGGAACAGTCGACCTCGGCCGAAGTGCTGGTCACGGGCATCAAGGTCATCGACCTGCTGTGCCCCTACACCAAGGGCGGCAAGATCGGCCTGTTCGGCGGCGCCGGCGTGGGCAAGACCGTGACCATGCAGGAGCTCATCAACAACATCGCCAAGGCCTACGGCGGTTACTCCGTGCTGGCCGGCGTGGGTGAGCGGACCCGCGAAGGGAACGACCTCTACCACGAGATGATCGAGTCCAACGTGAACGTGGACCCGAAGGCGAACAACGGCTCGACCGAAGGCTCCAAGTGCGCCCTGGTCTACGGCCAGATGAACGAACCTCCGGGCGCCCGCGCCCGCGTGGCCCTGACCGGCCTGGCCCAGGCGGAATACTTCCGCGACCAGGAAGGCAAGGACGTGCTGCTGTTCATCGACAACATCTTCCGCTTCACCCAGGCGGGTTCGGAAGTGTCGGCGCTGCTGGGCCGCATCCCCTCGGCCGTGGGCTACCAGCCCACCCTGGCCACCGAGATGGGCAACCTGCAGGAGCGCATCACCTCGACCTCGAAGGGCTCGATCACCTCGGTGCAGGCCATCTACGTGCCCGCCGACGACCTGACCGACCCGGCGCCGGCC
>NZ_JANINU010000284.1 GCF_024508875.1 Phenylobacterium sp. | reverse complement strand
GCCATCGTCGCCACCGCGTCGCCTTTCGTGGGGCTGTTCGGCACGGTCTGGGGTATCATGCGCTCGTTCCAGGCGATCGCGATCCAGAAGAACACCTCACTCGCCATCGTCGCCCCCTCGATCGCCGAGGCCCTGTTCGCCACCGCTATAGGCCTTGTCGCGGCCATCCCGGCCTACATCTTCTACAACGCCTTCTCGACCGCCGCCGGGAAGTACGCCGCCCGCCTCGAGGGCTTCGCAGACGATCTCTCCGCGGCCATCCAGCGCCGGCTGGCGGGAGGCTGATCGGTGGCGCTCTCGACACACGACGCCTTCTCGGCAGGCGGCGGCAAGCGTCGCCGCCGCTACGGTCGCGGCCGCCGCGGCGCGCTCAGCGAGATTAACGTCACCCCCCTGGTCGACGTCATGCTGGTGCTGCTGATCATCTTCATGATCTCGGCCCCCCTGCTCACCGCCGGCGTGCCGGTCGAGCTGCCGAAGACCGAGGCCGGCGCCATGCAGGACGTCCCGGACCCGATCACCATCTCCATCCGCTCCGACGGCAGCCTGTACATCGGCGACAGCGAAGTCCCCTTCGCCAACCTCTCGCCCCGCCTCAAGGAGATGGCCACCGACACCAGCCGCCCGATCTATGTCCGCGCCGACGGCCGAGCCAGCTACGAGATCGTCGCCCGCGTGATGGCCTCGCTGTCCACCTCGGGCTTCACCTCGATCAACCTGATCACCGACACCGGCGGGCCGTCGTCGGGCGCCGATACGTCGGCGGGCAAGGAGGAGGCTCCGCAGTGAGCCAGGCCCGCGCCAGGCGCATCGAGGTCTCCCCCGCCGCGCTGGGCTCGCTCGCCCTGCACGTCGCCGTGGCGGCCGCGTTCATGATCTCCTGGGGCAGCCGCGACCTGAAGGTGGGCGCGGTGGTGCCGGTCACCATCGTCTCCAGCGCGCCCGACGTCGACACCCGGCCCGCGGTCCAGGGGCCCGAGACACAGGAAGCCGCCACCGAACAACCCGTCGCGGAAGCTCCGCCCGAGCCTGCCCCGCCGCCCCCGACGCCGGCTCCGCCCCCTCCGACACCCAAGGCCGCGCCCACGCCGACGCCCAAGGCGCCGACCCCGGTGGCCAAGACACCGCCCAAGCCGGTGGAGAAGAGCTTCGACCTTGACGCCCTCTCGGCCAGCCTGAAGGCGCCCGCCCGCAACGCACCACAGCGTCCGTCGGCGGCGCCGAAGGGCCCGAGCCGCGCCGAGACGGCGCCGGTGGCGCGTCAGACGGTCGGTACCGGCCTGGCGGCCGGCGCCGCCCTCCAGGGGTTGGCCGAAGAACTGCAGCGCCGCTGGAACCCCAACTGCGAGGTCGAGGGCGGCCGCGACGTTGTCGTCCGCGTGACCTTCCAACTCGGGGTTGGCGGCCAGGTGGTGGGCGACGTCCAGAGTCAGATCCAGGGCGCGCGCACGCCGGTGTCCCAGGCGGGCGCCGAGCGCGCCGTCCGGGCCGTGTACGCTGCGGCCCCGTTCCGGGGGCTGCCTCGCGAATTCTATGGCGACCGCGTCGCCGTCAACTTCAACGCCCGGGAGGCCTGCGCCCGATGACCCACGCCCCAGTCCGTACCCGAGTTCACGCCCGTGTCCGGACCCGCAACCCGATGGCGGCGCTGCTGTTCGCCCTGCTCAGCGCGATCACCCTGATCGCCGTGCTGGCCCAGCCGGCGCGCGCCGAGATCGAGGTCAACGTCAATCGTGGCGACGTCCAGCCCCTGCCGGTCGCGATCCCGGCGTTCGGCGGCGGCCAGGTAGGCGCCGACATCAGTCAGGTGATCTCGGCCAACCTGCAGCGCTCGGGCCTCTTCCGGCCGCTGGATCCTGCAAGCTTCGTGGAGAAGGGCCTGACCGCCAACGTTCAGCCCCGCTTCGCCGACTGGAAGACGATCAACGCCCAGGCGCTGGTCAATGGTCAGGTCACGGTCGAGGGCGGCAAGCTGCGCGTCGACTTCCGCCTCTGGGACGTGTTCGCCGAGCAGCAGCTCTTGGGCCTGCAGTTCACCGCCAGCCCGGAGAGCTGGCGAAAGGTGGCGCACAAGATCTCGGACGCCGTCTATGAGCGCCTGACCGGCGAAAAGGGCTATTTCGACACCCGCGTCGTCTTTGTGGCCGAGAGCGGCTCGCGCCTGAACCCGGTGAAGCGCCTGGCGATCATGGACCAGGACGGCGCCAACCCGAGCTACCTGACCTCGGGCGACAGCATCGTCATGACCCCGCGGTTCTCGTCGAACAGCCAGGAGGTGACCTACATGTCGCTCCGGCCCGACAGCTCGACCATCTACATCCTCAATCTCGAGACCGCGCGTCGTGAGAGCCTGGGCACCTTCCCCGGCATGGTGTTCGCTCCGCGCTTTTCACCCGACGGCGGCAAGGTGGTGTTCTCGGTCGAGCGGGCCGGCAACAGCGACCTCTACGTAATGAACCTCTCCAGCCGCAGCTCGACGCGGCTGACGACCGACCCGGCCATCGATACCTCGGGCTCGTTCTCCCCCGACGGGACGCGGATCGTCTTCAATTCCGACCGTTCGGGCTCACCCCAACTCTACGTCATGGGCGCCGACGGTTCAGGCGCGCGCCGGATCTCCAGCGGCGGCGGACGCTACACCACCCCGGTGTGGAGCCCGACCGGCGAATTCATCGCCTTTACCAAGCAGACCGGAGGCGAATTCCACATCGGAGTCATGCGCCCGGACGGCTCTGACGAGCGGCTCTTGACCTCCAGCTACCTGGATGAAGGCCCCACCTGGGCGCCCAACGGCCGCGTTTTGATGTTCTCGCGTGAAACCCCTGGCGGCGCGTCAAAGTTATGGAGTGTGGATGTCACTGGGCGAATCCTTCAGCCGATGCCCTACCCCGGAGCGGGCTCGGACCCCGCTTGGTCGCCTTTGCTTAACTAGACTTGCGCCGTAATCCCGCCCGATAGACCCTGCAATTGATCCGCAACCCCAGGAACGAGGAGACGTATATGGTCCGCAGCTTCACCGGGAGCGCTGCCCTGCGCCTGGCCCTGGTCGCTACGGCGGCCGCGTCCCTGGCCGCTTGCCAGAGCAAGCCGAAGCCCGCCTACCCGACGACCCCCAGCCAGCCGACGGCCCCGCCCTCCACGCCGCTGCCGCCACAGGCCGGCCCGGTGACGGGACAACCGACCGCGCCGCTGCCCGGCTCAGCCCAGGACTTCATCGTCAACGTCGGCGACCGCGTCTACTTCGACACCGACCAGCATGAGATCCGCGAGGATGCGCGCCCCCTGCTGAGCGCCCAGGCCGATTGGCTGAAGCGCTATCCGAGCGTGGTGGTGAAGATCGAAGGCAACGCCGACGAACGCGGCACGCGTGAGTACAACCTCGCCCTCGGCGCCCGCCGTGCGAACTCGGTGCGGGACTTCCTGGTCGCCCAGGGCGTCGCCGCCGGCCGCATCTCGACGATCTCGTTCGGCAAGGAACAGCCGATCGACGCGGGCTCGGGCGAGGACGCCTGGCAGAAGAACCGCAACGCCCACACGGCGATCGTCTCGGGCGCGCGCTAGCCCGGGATGCGCGTCCGCCGCCTGCCTGCGCTGCTGCTGACCGCGGCCGTCCTCGCGACGGCCGCACCGGTGGTCGCGCAGACGCCGTTGCCCGCCGAGGGCCAGCCCGACCCGCTCGACGCCCGCGACGCCAAGCGGGTGGAGCGGATGGAGAAGGTCGTTCGCGAACTACGCGCGATCGTGTTCCAACTGCGCGACAGCGGAAAGCCGGTCGTGGTGCAGCCGGCTGACACAGACGCCCGCCTGGCTGAGGTGGGCGAGAAGCTGGGCGACCTGGAGCAGACCCTGCGCCGCCTGAACGGTTCGGTCGAAACCACGACCATGGAGCTCGACCAGACCAAGCGCGAGAACGCTGCCCTCAAGCAGCAGGTGCAGGCTCTGGCCGAACGGCTCACGGCGCTCGAAGGCAAGGTGGCAGCACCGCCCCCGACCGAGACCTTCGGCGGCCAGGCCCCGCCTACCGGCGACCAGGCTTCGGCCGCGCCGGCCGGCGATCCCGCCAAGGACTTCACCCAGGCGCGACAGCTCATGCTGGCGGGCGACTACGACGGCGCCGAGCAGGCCTTCGCCGACTACGTGCAGGCTTATCCGAACGCGCCGCGCACCGCCGAGGCGAACTACTGGTGGGGCAAGACGCTCAGCGTTCGCGGCGCCCATGCCAACGCGGCCCAGGCCTATATCGCCGCCATCCGCGGCTGGCCGCAGACCGCCTGGGCGCCTGACGCCGTGGTGGAACTGTCGCGTTCGCTGGTGGCGCTGAAGAAGCCCGCCGACGCCTGCCAGATCCTCGGCGAGTTCGGCCGGCGCTACGCCAAGGCCCCGGCGAACATCCAGAGCCGCGCGGCCGCCACCCGCACCCAGGCCAAGTGCGCGGCCTAGAGGCGGCAGCCCGCCAGGTCTTCGACAAACATCTGCTCGCCGACAGCCGCCGGCCCCTCGCCGTCGGGCTATCGGGGGGCGGAGACTCCCTGGCGCTGACCCTGCTGGCCGACGCCTGGGCGCGCGACATCGGCCGGGAGCTGGTGATCCTCACCGTCGACCATGGCCTGCAGCCGCAGAGCGCGGCCTGGACAGCGGCCTGCGCCGACGTCGCCGGCCGGCTGGACCGCCCGTTCCGCGCTCTGGCCTGGGAAGGCGAAAAGCCCTCGACCGGCCTGCCCGCCGCCGCCCGGCGCGCCCGCCATCGCCTGCTGGCCGAGGCGGCCCGCGAAGCTGGGGCCCGCGTGATCCTGCTGGGCCACACCGCGGACGACCTCGCGGAGGCGGCCGTGATGCGAGCGGGCGGATCGACGACGCCTGATCCTCGACCCTGGTCACCGTCGCCGGGGTGGCCTGACGGCCGCGGGCTCTTTCTGCTGCGTCCGCTTCTTGGCGCTCGGCGCAGGGAGCTGCGCGACTGGCTACAGGACGCTGGCAAGACCTGGATCGAGGATCCCGCCAACGCCGATCCTCGCTACGCCCGCAGCCGCGCGAGGCTTGCGGGGCCCGACACGACCGGGCCTATTGCGCCTGAAGCGCCACTGTCGCTGGCGGATCTCGCGACGGAATGCGCGGGCGTCATCTCGATCCCTCGCGGCGCACTCGCCGCCGGAGCGCCCCGCGATGTTCGCCGCTTCGTCGGCCTGGCCGCAGTATGCTGCGGCGGCGGTGAGCGATTGCCGGCGAGCGCGCGAGTCGATCGCGCGGCGCAGGCGCTGGCCGGCTCGACGCCCTTCGTGGCGACCTTGGCCGGCGCACGGATCGAAGCGAGCGACGGATCGGTACGTATTTTCCGGGAAGCCGGCGAGGCGGGCCGCGGCGGACTGACGCCCCTTACCCCGCCGGGCGTTTGGGATGGCCGCTTCGAAATCGCCTCGGGTCCGGTGGTGCGGCGGCTGTCAGGCCTCGCCTTGCACCTGTCGCCCTCCGACAAGAAGCGCCTGCGCGAGATTCCCCCGTCGGCCCGCGGCAGCCTTCCGGCTATCGTGGATGCTCAAGGCGGCGTCCGGCTTGGCCCGCTCGAGAGCCTGGTCGGCGACCGCTTTCGCGCCGCCGCGGGCCTTGTTCAGCGAGAGCCGGCCTGAAGCACGTGTTCGACGCCCCGCACGATGGCGTCGGCGTAGCGCGGGCCCAGCAGGTTGGCGTGCGTCGCCGGCGCCACGTGCTCGACGAAGCCGGCGCGCGAGCGCGAGGCGGGCTTTTCCTGGATCGCCTTCAACGCGGCCCGGCCCTTGTGTGGTCCGGCGGTGACCACGGCGACCGGCAGGTCGGCGGGCAGTTCGACGGCGCCAGCCATTTCCGAAGTCCGCGGCCACTGCATCACCTCGGCCGCGGCGCCGCGGGCGTGAGGGGCTGAGGCATGGATGCGGCGCTTCTCGGCCGCCACCGCCGCGGGCAGACCGATCAGGTTGCCACTGACCAGCGACACAGGGACCATCAGGCCGAACCGGGCGCCGTGGCTCACCGCCTTGAGCACGCGCCCGAAGCCGTGGACCGCCGCCGGGCCGCCCGGCAGGGTGAAGACGTCCGGCGTCACGGCGTCCACCAGCACCAGCCCCACCAGCGATCGCTCCCGCTCCAGCGCGAAGAGCCGCACCATCAGCCCGCCCATGGAGTGGCCGACCAGCAGGATCGGCCCCGCCTCCTTCAGCGCGCCCAGCAGCGCCTCGAGGTCGTCGTTGATCGCCCGGCCGTCGCGTGGCTCGGGCCCCGCGTCGGAGTGGCCCAGGCCGGCGCGGTCGTAGGCCAGGCTGCGCAAGCCCCGCGCGGCCAACCTCTCCTGGACCACGGCCCAGTCCGACGCACAGCCGAATGCGCCGTGCTCGCAGACGATCAGGGGGTGCTGGCTGGCCGCGGGTCCCGCGCGGACGACCCGCAGGGACCGCCCGCCGATATCGACCCTCTCGCCCCGGAACCCGCTCAAAGGCTGAGCTGCGCCCGCGGGCGGCCGTCGGGACCGATGGAGAGCTCTCGCATCCCGTCGATCTTCTCCTGCTTGGCGGCGGCGCGGGCCTGGCCCTCCAGGTTCTTTTCGGCGGCTGCGAGATCCTGGGCGTCGGTCGTCTTCCGGCGGACCACGATCACGGCCGGATCTTCCCGCGCTTCCATTAGCGCACGCTTGCTCTCGGGAATGAACGACACATAGGCCATGCGGACGCGGCCCGAGTAGCGCTTGGCCTTGTCGAGCGGCAGGTCGCCGGCCTCGGCGAACGCCTTGCCCAGGAACATCGCCGGGTTCAACGGCCGGTCCTCGGGGTCGCGGATCTCGAAGTGCAGGTGCGGCCCGGTGGACGTGCCCGTCGAACCGATCTGGCCCAGACGCGTCCCGGCCGTCACCGCCATCCCGGGCTTTAGCCCCGGGGCGATGGCGCCGAGGTGCGCATAGAAGGTCGTGAGGCTCTCGGCATGGCGCACGGCGACATAGCGGCCGTAGCCGCCCTTGGTCCCCGCCGCGACGACCACGCCGTCGGCGGCCGCGATCACCGGCACGCCGCTGTCGGCCGAGATGTCCACGCCCTCGTGCAGGCGGCCGTTGCCCTCCCACGGGAGTTGGCGCAGGCCGAACGGCGAGACCACCGCGTGGCCGGGCACGGGCTCCTCGAAAGCGATCAGCACCTCGTCCTCGGCCGGCGCCCGGGCGGGCGCGATACGCGCACTGGTCAGGGCGGCGCGCGCGGGCGGGGCCTTGCCGGGGGGCGCGGTGAGCAGCGAGGCGTGGGCGACGGCGAACGCGCTCAGCCCCGCGGTCACCACGATCGCCGCCTCCGCAAGGATGCGCGAACGGGCCTTCACCATCGGCTTGCGGTCTGGCGCCACGCCTCTCGAACTCCCACTGCCCGCCGGCGGTCCGGCCGCGCCCATTGGGGACGGTTCCGCCAGGCTGCCGGGCGTTCTAGGCAAAAAGCAGGCCGCGGGCAAACCGATGCGCCTGCCGAGCGAGAGAGCGAACTGCCCGGACCGGTACGCGGTTCCACCCACAGGGACACCATGGGCGACCATCCGGTCCGGGCTCCGCCGGCGATCCTCCGAAGAGGACAACCGTCAGAACTGGAAGCGCACCGTGGCCCGGGCGTCGTACTCCTCGTAGTCGCCGTCGATCACCGCGCCCGCGTTGACGGAGTAGACCACTCTGGCCGCGCCGCCGCGGAAGCCCACGCGCGCCACTGCGCCGCCCTTGAAGACGTCTTCCGGATCGAGGGTGAAGTCTTGGCCGCCCTCGAAATGGGCTGTGGTCTTCGAAGGCCCGCCCGCCAGCTTGCCGCGATAGCCCGCCTTGATCTCGGGCGCGAAATAGACTTCGTCGCCGAACCGCCAGCCGATCGCCAGCAAGGCTTCGCCGGTCAGCATGTCGCCGGTGCGCTTGTCGACCGTCAGGTTGAAGCCAGACCCGCCGTTCTTCTCCTTGTAGCCGTCCTCGGCCAGCCGCAGGTAGCTCGCGGACACCTCGGGCCGGGCGTAGAAGCCACCCAGCCGCATTTCGTAGGACGCGCCGGCGTAGGCGTCGACCATCCAGGCGTTCCACTTGGAGTCCGCACGCAGGCTCAGGCTCGCGCTCTCCAGCCGGCGGTCGCCGTCGAAGAAGGCGTAGCCCACCCCGCCCCGGACGGCCGCCTGCAGCGGACCGCCGTCGAGACGCCAGTAAAGGCCCGCCCCGAACAGGTTCATGGTCACGTTCTCGCCCGCCGCCGCGCCGCGGTCCTTCACATCCGTAGTGACGAAGCTGACGTTGGCGCCGAGCGCATTCGCCTCACCCTGCAAGTCCATGCCCGCTGCGAAGCCGAAGCCCTGGCTCTTGAAGCCGGCCGCGTCCTGCTTGTCGCGCTTGATGTTGAAGGCGACCTCCTGGGCCCAGACGCCGTGGCCCGACGACGCATCGATGCGGGCGGGCTCGGCGACCGCGCTGGAGACGGCGCCGGAGATCGCCGCGGCCGACATCAGGACCCCGCCCGAATGGTCGGGCAGCATCTGGTCGTAGAGACCCTGGAAGCCGGCCTGCGTCGTCTGGGCCAGGAAGGCCTGCTCGATGGAGTCGTCCTTGTCGAGGGCGGCGAAGACTGCGTCGTAGGCCTGGACGCCGGAGCGGTTGAGCCCCAGTTCGCTGGCCGTCTTCGGACGCAGGTCGACGTAAAGCGCGCCCGCCGCGGCGTCGCTGCGCAGGTTGGCGTTGTAGAGGAACGGCGCACCCGCCAGGGTGACCCCCGCCTGGCCGACCGTCAGGCTCTGGGCCTGCACGATCTGGAACGACTTGGAGCCGCGCGAGATCGCCGTGAGCTTGACGTCCACCTGCGCGCCGGTGGCGACCGTGGCGGCTCCGGCGACGTTGAGGCGCGTGTTCGTGAGCGTGGGGTCGATGTTCACCGCCAGCACACCCTTGGCGCCCAGGTTCAGCGAGCTGATCGACACCGTCTCGGTATTCGACACCGTCAGGCGGCCTTCACGGACGTCGATGGCCAGTTTGCCGTCGCTGTCGGAGATGCGTCCCGCCACAGTCGCCGCGCCGTCGACGATCAGCGTGTCCGCGCCCGCGCCGAAGGTCATGTTGCCGGCGAAGGTCCCGCCCAGGATCTCGAGCCGGTCGGAGCCCGAGCCGAACAGAACGTCGCCGCCGATGGCGGGCGTGTCGGTCGAATTGACCTTGGCCTGGCGCACGGTCGCGCCGCCGGTGTTTGCCGACAGGTCGATGGCGATCGCCTTGCCCGTCTGCGTGACCCCGGTCGCCGGCGTCACGGCCGCCCGGATCGTCCCCGAGTTCTCCACCAGCGCCAGGGATCCCGAGAGGTCGACGATGGCGCGCGCGTCGTGCAGGCCGCCGTTCTGCTCGGCGCCGATGGAGCCGGCGTTGCGGATCGCGGGGACGACAGCGTTGGCGTTGAGCAGGATGGCGGTAGACTGCGCGCCGTAGGACCGCCCGACGATGGTGGCCCCCGTGACATTGCTGAGGCCGCCCTGGACCGTCACGGTCCCGCCGCCCGCTTGGCCGATGCGCAGGGCCACGCCCGCGATGCCGTCGTTCACGCCGTTACCGGTCACCGAGCCCCGATTGACGAAGCCGAACGCCAGCTCGCCTGTCCCGACGGCGCCGATCGTCGTCGCCGTGGCGCCGCCGATGTCGATGGCCGGGGCGGCGCCATAGGAGGCGATCGCCGCGGTCCCTTCCAGCGTATCGGTGATCCCGTCCTTGTCCTCGTCGGTGTCGGTGGTGCTGCTGTCGGTCGGCGGGCGGTCGAGCAGGATGCCTTTGCCGACACTGCCCGTGATCCGCACGGCGCTGCCGCCCTGCTTCAGATCGTCGGCGTCGAGCTTGGCCCGCACGGTGTCGGCCAGCCGCTCCGTGGACCGGTAGCCTGTGGATGCGATGGCGCCCTGAAGGACGAGCGCGCCGTCCACCGAACCCACCTGGACGGCGACCGTCCCTTCGCCCTGGGCCTGGACGGCGCCCAGGATTTTCACATCGCCCGACACCGAGTCGGCGCGCACGCCGACACTGCGGTCGCCGATGATCGAGACCGTGCCGCTGCTGGTCAGATTGCCGGTCAGCCGCCCTTCCAGGGAGATGCCCGCCGAGTCGTTGCCCTCGATCGAGATCGTGCCGGAGTTGATGATGTTGCCCGTAGTCCCTGGCGACAGCACGCGAAGGCCATAGCGGGCCGAGCCCTGGGCGAACGGCCCGTCGATGTCGCCGTCGCTGTCGGTGTCGGTGGCGGTGTAGTCCTCCACCAGGCTGATCGCGCCGCCGTTAGTGATCGCCGTGGCGACGCCGTTCGTCACCAGGACGCCCGTCGCCCCGCTGACGCCGGTGAAGGTGATCGAGCCGTTGTTGATAACGGCGTTCGAGCTGTCGACGGTGACCGCCGCGCCGGCGGCGGTCGGCGCGATCGAGCCCGTCGAGTCGATCGTCAGGTGGTCGGGTTGGCCACTGGCGATCGTCGAGGTTCGGACCGGCGCGGTGGTCGCCGTGGTGATCTTGGTTTCGGCGTGAGCCGAGGCGGCGTGGACGAGGGGGAGCACGGCCGCGGAGACGAGGAGACGCTTCATTGCTTTCCTGAAACGAGTCGGCGTGATAGCGACTGACAAGCGGCTACACGTCGCGTAAGTATGAGTTGCGTAATTACTGCATTATTAGGCTTGCGACCGCGCTGCAAGCGCGCACTGCAAGTCACCGGAGCCGACGATGCCGAGACCCGCGACCGATCCCGCCAAGGCCGCCCAGATCAAGCTGCTGCGCCAACAGGCCGGCCGCTGGCTGAAGTCGGCGCGCGAGGAAGCGGGCCTGACGCAGGCCGAACTCGCCGAGAAGGTGGGGTTGCGCTACTACACCTTCGTCTCGCAGGTGGAGAGCGGGTTGGGCCGCTTGCCGATCGAGACGCAGGGCGCCTGGGCCGAAGCGCTGGGCTTGGTGCCCGGCGATTTCGCCAAGACGCTGCTGCGCTTCTACGAACCGGAACTATATAGGCTGCTGTTCGGCGGCGAGAGCGCGTCCCGGGCCCTGAAGGGCCGGGCCGCCGGCTAGCCTCAGGAGACACTCCCCTAAGCCATGGGTCAGGTCGTTCCCTTCATCGCCCGCGTACGCGACAGCGGCGACTGGACCGCCGCGGAGCGCGCGCGCCTGGAGGAGGTGGCCGACCGCTTGGCGCAAAGCGGCGTCCACGTCGAGGTGATCTTCGGCGCAACCGACGATGGCGACCCCTGGTGCGTGGTGACCGACGAGGCCGGCGACGTGCTGATCCACGTGGCGCGGATCGACGGCAAGTTCGTGGTGCACTCCGCCGTCGACGACGCGATCAACGAGGGCGCCGACCTGCATTCGGCGCTCCGCGACCAGCTCGATGTCACCGAGGCGGCGATGGCGCCGCAGAGCGCGACGATCCTGCCCTTCGGCCTCACCGCGCGCCAAGGCCAGACGTTCCTGGCGCTTGTGGCCGCCGCCGCCTTCTTCCACGAGACCTCGGGCGTCGCCGACACCGCCCACGCAGCCGAGCTGCCGCCCGAGCTGGTCACCGACCCCACACCGCCGCCCCCCGACGCCGACGCACCCGCCCAGGAGCGCGAGTTGGCCACCCAGGGCGCGGCGCAGCAGCCCGCTACGCCCGATCCAGCGCCCACGGCCGTCTCGACCACGGTCCCAACCGCTCCTCAGGCAGCCGCCGCGCCGCACGAGGACCCAGCCGCCCTCGCCCCTCCCGCGACGCCTGAGCCGGTGACGGTCCAGTCCGCACCGGTCGAGCAGGTGCTCGATGCGCCGAAGCCCGCAGTCCGCGCGGAGCCCCCGATCCTCATCCAGGGCACGGATGGCGACGAAAAGCTCGTCGGCGCCTCGGCGGATGAACACATCGTCGGCGGCGCTGGCAACGACACCCTGAGCGGCGGCGGCGGCCACGACCTCCTGGAGGGCGGCGCCGGCAACGACCGCATCGAGTTGACCTCGGGCGTGACCGCCGTGGGCGGCGAAGGCGCCGACACCTTCGTCATCGAGGCGCCGGTGCAACTCGGCCACGCCAACACCCTGCTGGGCGTGATCCTCGACTTCAGCACCTTCGACGGCGACAAGATCGTCACCGCCAGCGGGCGGGTGATCGAACTGCCGTTGCGGCCGGCGACCGACGGCAAGACCGTCGCGCCGGGCCAGGGCGGCGAGGGCGACCGCAGCGGTGGAACCTTCACCGGCCAGGGCGTCGACCCGACCCACCCGACGCTTGGACCAGGCGTCAGCGGCGGAACGGGCCTGACCGATGGTGGAACCTTCGGCCCCACGCTCGTCGGGCCGCCGCTTACGCGCGTCGAGATCGACTTCGACGGCGACGGCGTGATGGACGGCTACATTTTGGTGGGCCGGAACGGCCACATCGTCGGCGGCGCCGACAACCCCGTCGTGGTGACCGGCCACGCCCTCACCGACGGCGCCGACCTCTTCGGCTAAGGCCCGGCGGAAGGGGCTAGTGCAGCCCCTTCACTATCCCTTCGACCATCTTCTTGGCGTCCGCGAAGAGCATCATGGTGTTGTCGCGGAAGAAGAGCTCGTTCTCGACCCCGGCATAGCCCGAGCCCATCGAGCGCTTCACGAAGAGCACGGTGCGCGCCTTCTCCACGTCCAGCACCGGCATGCCGAAGATCGGCGAGGCTGGGTCCGTCTTGGCCGCCGGGTTGGTCACGTCGTTGGCGCCGATCACGAAAGCGACGTCGGCGGTGGCGAACTCGGAGTTGATGTCCTCCAGCTCGAACACCTCGTCGTAGGGCACGTTCGCTTCGGCCAGCAGCACGTTCATGTGCCCGGGCATCCGGCCGGCCACGGGGTGGATGGCGTACTTCACCTCGACGCCCTCCTCCTTCAGCACGTCGGCCATCTCGCGCAGGGCGTGCTGCGCCTGGGCGACGGCCATGCCGTAGCCGGGGACGATAATGACCTTGGAGGCGTTCTTCATGATGAAGGCCGCATCGTCCGCCGAACCCTGTTTGACCGGCCGGGTCTCGACCTTGCCGCCGCTGGCCGCAGCCGCGTCGTCGGCGCCGAAGCCGCCCAGGATCACCGAGATGAAGCTGCGGTTCATCCCCTTGCACATGATGTAGCTGAGGATCGCGCCGGAGCTGCCCACCAGGGCCCCGGTGATGATCAGGGTGACGTTCTCGAGCGTGAAGCCCAGGGCCGCCGCCGCCCAGCCCGAGTAGCTGTTCAGCATCGACACGACGACCGGCATGTCGGCGCCGCCGATGGGGATGATCAGGGTGACGCCGATCAGCAGCGCCAGGGCGAAGATCGCCCAGAAGGCCCAGATGGCCGAGCCGCCGCTCATCACCAGGATCACCACCAGGGTGACGATCGAGAGGCCGATGACGATGTTCAGCAGGTGGCGGGCCGGCAGCAGGATCGGCGCGCCGCTCATGTTGCCGTTCAGCTTGGCGAAGGCGATCACCGAACCCGAGAACGTGATGGCGCCGATGGCCAGGCCCAGGCTGAGCTCGATCAGCGAATTCAGGTGGATGTGGCCGTCGTCGCCCATGATGCCGTAGGCGTCGGGCGTGTAGATCGCCGCCACCGCCACGAGGCAGGCGGCCATGCCCACCAGGCTGTGGAAGGCGGCGACGAGCTGCGGCATCGAGGTCATGGCGACGCGCCGGGCGATCACCGCGCCGATGCCGCCGCCGACGGCGACGCCGGCGACGATGAGCGCCAGGGTCAGGCCATCCAGCTTGCCCTGGGTCCAGAGCGTCGCCAGCGCCGTGCCGACGGCCAGCGCCATGCCGATCATGCCGTTGCGGTTGCCCGCCTGGCTGGTGGTCGGCGAGCTGAGCCCGCGCAGGGCCAGGATGAAGAGCACCCCGGAAACGAGGTACAGGATCGCCGCGAGGTTGGCGTTCATTGCGTTTGCCCCCAGCTCAGCCGGCTACTTCGACTTCTTCTTGTACATGGCGAGCATCCTCTGGGTGACGAGGAAGCCACCGAAGATGTTAACCGCCGCGAAGGCCGCGGCGACCGCGCCGGCGCCCTTCGAGATCATGATGTTCTGGGTCAGCGTCCCGTCGCCGCTCTTGGCCGCCGCGGCCAGCAGGGCGCCCACGATGATCACCGACGAGATGGCGTTGGTCACGGCCATCAGCGGCGTGTGCAGCGCGGGCGTCACGCTCCAGACCACGTAGTAGCCCACGAAGATCGCCAGCACGAAGATGGCCAGGCGGAAGACCGTCGGATCGACGTCCATGGATAAGGCTCCGGGCTAGGCTTGCAGCGAGGGATGGACCACGGCGCCGCCGTGGGTGACGAGGCTGGCCTTCAGGATCTCGTCCTCGAGGTCGGGCGCGAACGCGCCTTCCTTGTTCTTGAAGAGCTCGGAGAAGGCCACGAGGTTGCGGGCGTAGAGCGCCGAGCTGTCGGCCGCGATCCGGCCGGGCAGGTTGGTGAAGCCCAGGATCTTGACGCCATTGGTCGTCACGACGGTCTCACCGGCCTTGGCGCCCTCGGTGTTGCCGCCCTGCTCGACGGCCAGGTCGACGATGATCGAGCCCGGTTTCATCGAGGCCACCTGCTCGGCCGTGATCAGGCGCGGCGCGGGCCGACCCGGGATCAGGGCGGTGGTGATCACGATGTCCTGCTTGGCGATGTGGCTGGAGGTGAGCGCGGCCTGCTTGGCCTGGTACTCCTTGCTCATCTCCTTGGCGTAGCCGCCGGCCGTCTGGGCGTTGGCGAACTCCTCGTCCTCGACGGCGATGAATTTGGCGCCCAGGCTCTCGACCTGTTCCTTGGTGGCCGGACGCACGTCGGTGGCGGTGACCACCGCGCCCAGGCGGCGGGCGGTGGCGATGGCCTGCAGCCCCGCGACGCCAACGCCCATCACGAACACCTTGGCCGGCGCCACGGTGCCGGCGGCGGTCATCATCATCGGCATGGCCCGGCCATAGGCCTCGGCGCCCTCGATCACCGCGCGGTAGCCGGCGAGGTTCGCCTGCGACGACAGCACGTCCATCACCTGGGCGCGCGTGATCCGCGGCACGAACTCCATCGCGAAGGCGGTGGCGCCCTGCTTGGCCAGGGCGTCCAGGGTAGCGCGGTCCTGGTAGGGGTTGAGCGTCGCGGCGACCAGCGCGCCGGACTTCAGCGCCTTGATCTCTTCGGCCTCGGGACCACGCACCTTGAACAGGATGTCGGCCTTGCCGACGGCGTCCCTGGCAGTCTTGGCGATGGTGGCGCCCGCCGCCGCATAGTCGGCGTCAGGATAGGACGCGGCCTCGCCGGCGCCCGCTTCCACGATCACGGAGAACCCGGCCGCGGACAGCTTCTTCACCGTCTCCGGCGTCGCGGCCACGCGCGTCTCGCCGGCCCGGCGCTCCTTCGTCACGGCGATAACGGCCATGGTCCGCGAAATCCCCCGCTGCCCTTTTGGGGCGGGACCATAGGGGTCGTGGAGACACCTTGTCCAGCCGCCGCCGGAGGCGGGTTCGAACGATTGTTTGAAAGATTTCGCTGCACCGCAGCAATGCGACGCAAGATTTGACCGCCGACGTTGCGCGGCGCGGCGCCCCGCGCAACTCCAGACCCGTCGGGCGACCGGCGTTCATCGCGATTCGCGGGGTCCGGATGCGAAAAGACCCCCGCGGTCGCGGAGGCCTCTCGAATTCAGTGGAAGCGACCGGGCGGCGTCAGTGCGCCGCGGCGTCCTTCTTCTCACGCAGCACGAGCACGCCGATCACCAACATCACAAACGCGCTGGCCGCCGAGCCGAGGAAGCCGGTGTGCGTGCAGAACAGCAGCGTGAAGAAGAGGATGCCGGCCGCGATCACCAGCGAGCCCCACTTCGTCATGCCCATCACCAGATGATAGGTCGAGGTCTGCTCGGCGATGTCCATGCCGCCGCGCTGGTAGTCGGAAGAAGCTCCGGCCATCGGGATTTCACTCTCGGATGAAGGGAAGGTCGAGGGGGCGATACACGAACCGTCGGCTGCGTTCAATGCGGCCAAGTGGCGAGAAGGGTCCGCAGGGCGGCCACCAGCGCCAACGGCTGGTCGATCATCACGTGGTGATGCGAATCCGGGATCTCGATCTCCTGCGCGATCTCGGCCAGGGCCGTCTCCTCGCCCACGCGCCGGCGCTCGATGATCCGGCTCTTCTCGCCGTAGAGGTGGACCAGGGGCACGCTGACCGGCGGCAGCTTGCCGCCATGCGACATGCCCATCCCCGAGCGGTCCAGCTTCTCCCACATGTTCGGATCGAACTTCCAGGCAAGGCCCTCGCCGCCCTCGGGCGTCGGGGCCGCCTTCAGCGACCGGCGGGCGATGAAGTCGAGGATGTAGTGGTTCTCCGCTGGCTGCGGCGGCATCAGCCGGAAGCGCTCCAGCGCCTTGGGCAGGGTGGCGTAGACGCGGGTCGGCTTGTCGGGGCTCGGGATGTTGGCAAGCAGTTCGCGGCGCGCGGCACGCTCCTTCAGCACCTCGGGCGGCGGCCCGCCGAAGCCGGTGTCCACCAGGATCGCCGCCTCCATCAGCTCGGGGCGCTGGGCCGCGGTGAAGAACACCTGGCCCCCGCCGAAGGAGTGGCCGATGTAGATCGGCTTGCGCCCGCCGTCATACAGCCCTGTCGCCCGACTGACCGCCTCGGCGTCGTCGGCGAAGTCGGAGAAGCGATAGGTCTCGCGCCAGTCGGACTCGCCCATGCCGGCCAGCGACATGGCGGTGACCCGGAAGTCCTTGGCGAGGTAAGGCGCGATGAAGCTCCACCAGTCGGCGTGGGCGCTGTTGCCATGCACCAGCAGCAGGCCGGGCCTGCCCGGCTCGCCCCAGGTCAGCGTCTCGATGCGCGTGCCGTGCGAAGTGACGAAGCCGCGCTCGGGCTCCTGGGCGATGGCCCACTTGAACCAGGCCGGCGCCTCGGGCTCCGCCCCCGCATAAGGCGCCAGGGGCGCGCGCACCTCAGGCGGCAGGTCCTCGGAATGGAACGGCCGGTCGTCGTAGGTTTCCTTCGAAGAACCGGTCTTTTCGGAAAGATCGTTGGCCATCGACCTCCGGTCTAACGGCCGTTTGAAAAAGCGCAAGCCGAGATGCCCCGCCGCCTGTTCGGGGAAGGGCGGCGGGGCCGTGCGATCCGCGTTGGCCTCAGCGGCCGCGGACCGGACGTTCGGGGGTTTCAGCCGTCGATGGGCGCGCCGAGGGCCAAGCGGGCCGCCAGCCGCGCCTGCGCCGGTTCCTGCAGGGGGTGGTAACGGGCGGCCTGAACGTCGCGCCAGATGCGCTCCAGTCCCGTGGCCCGGTAGAAGCCGGCGCCGCCGGCCGCCGCCATGGCCTTCTCCACCGTGGCGATCGACGCCCGCGCCACGAGGGTGCGGCCCGTCATGATGCGGTTGGTGCTTTCAGCCCCAGGCTCCTGCGTCTCCGCGCAGGCCAGCATATCGGCCAGCGCCAGCCTCGCGGCGGCCAGCTCGGTCTCCATCTGCCCGATAAGCAGCTCTGTGTCGGCCGACGGCTTGCGGGCGGCGGCCAGCGCCAGGACCTTTTCGCGCGCCGCCTCCGCCAGGCCGACGTAGACGCTCATGATGATCGGAAAGGCGATGAGGCTGACCATGTGCATCAGGGGATGCCACTGGCCGGAGGGACGGCGCACGGTGACGGCCGCGTCCGGTACGAAGACATCCGTGAGCTGCAGATCGTGCGAGCCGGTGCCGCGCATGCCCAGGGTCCGCCAGGTGTCGAGCACCTTCACGCCCTCGGCGCGCATCGGGATCGCCATGTGGAGCACCATTGGCCCTTCGGCCGTCTCCTGAACCGCCATGGTCACCAGCAGGTCGCCGCGCGGGCTGCCGCTGGAGAAGATCTTGCGACCGCTCACGCGGAAGCCCCCATCTACCGGCAGGGCCTTGCACGAGCCGTCCAGCCAGTCCGACCCGCCGCTCGAAACCAGGGTCAGCCCTTCGGCCACCACGCGCTTGAGCAGCCCCTCCACGGCCTCGGGCGTCCGCCGCCAGCGCCATGCCGGCAGGGCCACCGCGTGGGTGTGCATCGCCAGCGCCAGTGCGGTGGAACCGCAGTATCCGGCCAGGGCGCGCAGCAGGTGGGAGAGGTCGGCCACGCTCGCCCCGCCTCCGCCCAGTTCCGCCGGCACGGGAGCCGTCTGCACGCCCGCGGCCTTCAGCAGGTCCAGGCTCTCAGCGACGAAGAGATCACCCTCGTCGGCGTCGGCCGCATGCGCCGCGATCCGGGGCCCGAGATCACGCACCCGCTGAACCCAGTCGATCGCCTCGGCTTTGACCATGACGTTCATTGCTTTCCTAAGTCCCTCGATCGTTGAGGGCGGGGTCTTCCCCCAAACAGGCTGTTGATCTCCAGTTCGAAGAATGAACTTGTCGAACGACGGTCTTAAGTCGAGGACTCGACGACATGAAAGGCTATGGACAGTTCTGCCCGGTCGCCAAGACGGCCGAGGTTTTCGCCCAGCGCTGGACGCCGCTGATCGTGCGCGAACTTTGCTTTGGGCCCAAGAGGTTCACCGAGATCCACAGCGGCGTGCCGCTCATGTCGCGCGCGCTGCTCGTCCAGAGGCTGGCCGAGCTTGAGGACGCGGCGGTGATCGCCACCGAGCCGCTGGCCCAGGGCAAGCTCTACAGCCTTACGCCCGCGGGGGAACACTTCGGGGCGATAGTCAACCTGATGTCCGACTGGGGACAGCGCTATGGGCAAGGACGGATCGCGCACGAGGAGTTGGACCCCACCCTGCTGATGTGGGGCATGCGCCGCCAGATCGCCCTGGACGACCTGCCGCGCCGCGAGACGGTTCTGCGGTTCGAGTTCCGGGGTCTGCCGCGCGCCTTCGCGGCCCGGCGGTACTGGTGGATGATCCTGCGCCGAGCGGACGTGGAGGTCTGCCTCAAGGATCCGGGGCTCGATGTCGACGTGGTGCTCGCCGCCGATCTTGAGGCCTTCGTGCGCGTCTGGCTGGGCCATCGCGGGCTGGCCGACGCGCTGGGGGCGGGCGACATTTCCCTTTCGGGCGAGACGGCTCGCGTGGCGGAACTGAAGCGGGCGCTGAAACTGCCCGACGGGCCGGACCTTCGCGTGCTCGCCTTCCCGCCGGCCGCCTGAACGTCCGGCGTCAGGCCCGCAGGCTCTCCACCAGTTCGCGGGCGTAGGGGCGAAGCTCTTCCGCGGCCCGGACGACGATCGTCAGCTCGCGCAGCGCCCAGTCGTCGGCCAGGTCGATCACGGCGAGCGAGGTGGTGCGGGCCGCGCGCGCCGCCGTGGTCTCCGGCACCACGCCCACGCCGACGCCGGCCTCCACCATGCGGCAGATCGCATCGAAGCTGCGGAGCTGCACGCGAGCGCGCAACGGGCGGCCTTCGCGGGCGGCCTTGGCGGCCAGGAAGCGCTGGAGCGAGCTGGACCGCTCCAGGCCGATAAAATCGTACTCCAGCACCTCGGCGAAGGCGACGCGGCGGCGCGCCGCCAGCGGATGCCCCTTACCGGCCACCACCACGAAGCGGTCCGAGCGAAACGGGTAGGTCTGCAGCCCTCCCACGTCGACCGTACCGGCGACGATGCCCACGTCGCCCACCCCCTCGGCAATCAGGCCGACGATCTCGTCCGAAAGGCGCTCCTCCAGGTCGACGCTCACATGAGGATGCGCCGCCAGGAACGAGGCCAGGGCCTCGGGCAGGAATTCGGTCAGGGCATTGGTGTTGGCCAATAGCCGGACCTCCCCCGAGAGCCCGCCCGCGAAGACCGATAGGTCTTCGCGCATGCGGGCGGCCTGGCCGAGGATGGTGCGGGCGTGCTTCAGCAGGGCGCGACCGGCCGGGGTGGGCGTCACGCCCTGGCGCGAGCGGGTGAAGAGCGCGGCGCCCAACGCAGCCTCCATGTTGCGGACCCGCGTGGAGGCCGCCGCCAGCGCCAGCGCGCTCTTCTCGGCGCCCGCGGTGATGGACCCGGCGTCCACCACGTCGCAGAACAGCCGAAGGTCGGTGAGATCGAAGCGCATCCTTCGCCTTTCGCGAAGGAACCCTAGCCCGATCGCGGATTGCGTCCAAGCGTGAGCCGAGGGAGACTTCGGCGAATACGAACGAAACGTGTGCGCTTCATACTTCGGATAATGCGAAGCATTCGCAACTTGAGGCGCGGCATGCTCGATCGACCAGTCCGGGCGGGACGTCACACTCCGCCCGTTCGTTGACACCCCTCGCCCGGCGCTTAAAACCGCGGGGCCGAGGGCTTTTGGGGAGGCGAACGGTCGCCATGTCTACGGTTCCACGCGGTCCCGCCGACCGCCCGATGTCGCCACACCTGCAGATCTGGCGGTGGCACGTCACCATGGCGACGTCGATCCTGCACCGGGTCACGGGCGTGGGCCTGTACCTGGGCGGCCTGATCGCGGCGGCCTGGGCGATCTCGCTGGCCTCCGGCCCCGAAGCCTACGCCACCTTCAAGGCGCTGCTCGGTTCGGGCCTGGGCAAGTTCGTCATGTTCGGCATGACCCTGTCGGTCTTCTACCACCTGGGCAACGGCGTCCGTCACCTGGTCTGGGACTTCGGGCACGGCCTGGACATCAAGAGCGCCAACTCCTCGGCCTGGACCGTCTTCGGCTTCACCATCGCCGCGACGCTGGCGACCTGGGCGATCGCCTGGCAGATCGGAGCGCTCTAGATGAGTTTCCGCACCCCCCTCTCCACCGCCCGCGGGCTGGGCTCCGCCAAGCACGGCGTCGGCCACTGGATTTCCGAGCGCGTCGGCGCGGTGGCGCTGATCCCGCTGGTGCTCTGGGGCGCCTACAGCGTCATCCTGCTGGCCCGCATGGACTACTACGAAGCTGTCGAGTGGATCCGCAGCCCGGTCAACGCGACCCTGATGATCCTGACCCTGGCGATCAGCTTCATGCACATGCAATCGGGCTTGCGCGTGGTCATCGAGGACTATGTCTATTCGCACCTGAACAAGGCGGCCGCCCTGCTGGCCAACCTGTTCGTCAGCGGCCTCGCCGGCGCGCTGGCCATCATGTCCATCCTCAAGGTCGCGCTGGGAGGCGGCTGATCCCATGGCGACGTACGAATTCATCGATCACAAGTTCGACGTGGTGGTCGTCGGCGCCGGCGGCTCGGGCCTCCGCGCCGCGCTGGGCTGCGCCCAGGCCGGGTTGAAGACGGCCTGCATCACCAAGGTCTTCCCGACCCGCTCGCACACCGTGGCGGCCCAGGGCGGCATCTCGGCCTCGCTGGGCAACATGGGCCAGGACGACTGGCGCTGGCACATGTACGACACCGTCAAGGGGTCGGACTGGCTGGGCGACCAGGACGCCATCGAATACCTGTGCCGCAATGCGCCGGCCGCGGTGTACGAGCTGGAGCACTGGGGCGTGCCCTTCAGCCGTACGGCTGACGGCAAGATCTACCAGCGCGCGTTCGGCGGCATGACCAAGAACTACGGCGAGGCGCCGATCCAGCGCACCTGCGCCGCGGCCGACCGCACCGGCCACGCCATGCTTCACACCATGTACGGGCAGTCGCTGGCGCACTCGACCGAGTTCTTCATCGAGTACTTCGCCCTGGACCTGATCATGGATGAGGGCGTCTGCCGGGGCGTCACCGCCTGGAAGCTGGACGACGGTACGCTGCACCGGTTCCAGGCCCAGCAGGTGATCCTGGCGACGGGCGGCTATGGCCGGGCCTACTTCTCGGCGACCTCGGCCCACACCTGCACCGGCGACGGCGGCGGGATGACGCTGCGCGCCGGCCTGCCGCTGCAGGACATGGAGTTCGTGCAGTTCCACCCGACCGGGATCTACGGCTCGGGCTGCCTGATCACCGAAGGCGCCCGCGGCGAGGGCGGCTACCTCACCAACTCCGAGGGCGAGCGCTTCATGGAGCGCTATGCGCCCACCGTGAAGGACCTGGCGCCGCGCGACATGGTGAGCCGCGCCATGACCATGGAGATCCGCGAGGGCCGCGGGGTGG
>NZ_JANINU010000283.1 GCF_024508875.1 Phenylobacterium sp. | reverse complement strand
CGGTTGCGGCCCATGCCGTGGACGCCGGTGCCGGCGCGGAAATGCTGCTGGTAGCGGTAGTCGATGAGGGTGTTCAGGCCTTCGACCGCCTCGATCCAGACGTCACCGCCCCGGCCGCCGTCACCGCCGTCGGGACCGCCGTATTCGATGTACTTCTCGCGCCGGAACGAGACGGCGCCGCCGCCCCCGTTGCCGCTGCGAACGTAGACCTTGACCTGATCGAGGAACTTCATCGGGAAACCAGCCGGACGGTGAGCGCGGCGGCGAGCGACTTGGCGGCCGCGCCGGGCAGAAGGGGAAGGATGCCGCTGTCGAAAGCGGGACGCGCGCCCATGAAGCTGGCGAGCCCCGCCCACCCCACGGCGAGAACGATGACGTGGCCGGCGACGAAGAGGGCGGTAAGGGCGATCCAGCCCTTGGCCTTGGGCGCGGCCTCGCCGCAGACCCAGGCCGCCGCCGCCATGCCGGCCAGGAAGCCGGCGGAGTGGCCGGCGATGGCCTTCCAGCCCGCGGCGCCGCCCGCCAGCACCGGCAGGCCGAACGCGGCGCAGCCCAGCCACGCGACGACGATCCCCAGCGCCAGCCGCCCGCCGAACAGGCCGGCCAGCACGAACAGCGCGTAGGTCTGCAGCGTGATCGGGACGGGGCCGATCGGAATCGAGAACCGTCCCGCCGCCGCCATCGCCACCACACCCGCCACGACGATCGCCGCCTGCACGGGCAGGGCGTGGCCGGAAGCGGAGGAGCGGCGGGAGGCGGCGGCGGTCATGACGGAGCGCTTACCAGCCTTAGGCCAGCCAGACCATCATGCGGGTAGGCGCCTCGGCGCCGCCGCGGCCGGCGCTGGGGCGCGGCTCGACGTCGCCGGTGTAGAGGAAGCCCGCCTTGCACAGCACCTGGCCGGCGGCGCGGTTGTCGGCGAAGTGACCCGCCCACACCACGTTCTTGCGCCAGTCCGACCTGGCCCAGCGCAGCGCGCCGGCCACCGCCTCGGTCGCGTAGCCGCGGCCCCAGAAGGGCCGCCCGAGCCAGTAGCCGAGCTCCTGGCGCCCGGGAGCCATCTCATGGAAGCCCAGCATGCCGATCACGCCGAAGTCGCGATGCTCGACGGCGAAGGCCGCATCGGTGCGCGGGTTCATGCGCGCCACCGAACCGACGAGCGCCTCGGCGTCGGCCTGGGCGTATGGGTACGGCAGGCGCGAGGTCATGCCCGCCACGCCCAGGTCGTTGGCCAGTTCGGTGATCGGCGCCACGTCGGCCGCCGTCGGGCCACGCAGCAACAGCCGCTCGGTGGCGACCACGGGCCGGACATTCAGTGCGCACATCTTCGTACCTCCCGGCGCTCTAGCGGCGCCCTGAAAACGACAGCGGGGAGCCCGGCTGACCGGACTCCCCGCGAAAGGTCGTCTTGTGTCCGGTCCGCCTCATTTGGTGTGGCGGACCTGGAGAGAGGAGGGTCCGCCTATTCGGCTGCGACGATCTTCTCGGCCGGGACCACCGTGGCGTAGGTTCGGTTCTTCGCCTTGGTCACGAACTTCACCGCGCCGGTGACGAGCGCGAAAAGGGTATGGTCCTTGCCCATGCCCACGTTCTCGCCCGGCCAGAACTTGGTGCCGCGCTGACGTACGATGATCGAACCGGCGTTGATGGCTTCGCCGCCGAACTTCTTCACGCCGAGACGGCGACCCGCGGAGTCGCGGCCGTTACGGGACGAACCACCGGATTTTTTGTGAGCCATGGGTTGCTCCTGTCCTTACTGAGCCGACCGATTACTCGGCGGCGTCGTCCTTCTTGGCGGCGGCCTTCTTCGGCGCCGCGGCTTTCTTCGGCTTGGCTTCGGCGGCTTCGGCGGCCGGAGCCGCTTCGGCCTTGGCCTTCGGAGCCGCCTTCGCCTTCGCGGCGGGCTTCTCGGCGGCCGGGGCCGCAGCGCCGGCCTTCAGCGCCTTCTTCGAGACGTTGAGGGTCGCGAAATCCAGGCCACGGGCGCGGGCGTCGAGCTCGGCCTTGGTGGTCAGCGAAACCGTGCCGTCCCACTTGGTTTCCTTGCCGCCGGCGGTGATGCCGGTGACGCGCAGGACGGTCTCGTGCTGGCGGTGACCGCGGGTGCGGCGATAGCCCTGGCGACGGATCTTCTTGAAGATCTTCACCTTGTCGCCCTTGCGGGTCTCGATCAGCGTCGCAGCGACCGAGGCGCCGTCCACCAGGGGCGCGCCGACGGTGACGGCTTCGCCATCGCCCAGCATGAGCACTTCGCCGAAGGAGACGGCCGCGCCGGCTTCGCCTTCGAGCTTTTCGACAACCAGCAGGTCGCCGGGCTGGACCCGGTACTGCTTGCCGCCGGTCTTGATCACCGCGTACATCGTTCGCGCC
>NZ_JANINU010000282.1 GCF_024508875.1 Phenylobacterium sp. | reverse complement strand
CGCGCCCTGATGGCCGCCCAGAACGCCATCCAGAACCCGCTGCTGGACGAAGTCTCGCTGAAGGGCGCCAAGGCGGTGCTGGTCAACGTGACCGGCGGCCTGGACATGACGCTCCTGGAAGTGGACGAGGCGGCGAACGCCATCTCGGAACAGGTCGATCCGGAAGCCAACATCATCTTCGGCGCGGCCTTCGATCCGACGCTGGAGGGCATGATCCGCGTGTCGGTCGTGGCGACCGGCATGGACGGCGCCTCGATCGCCGCCATCGAGCCCAAGATCGAGCGCCGCTCGCTGCAGGCCGAGCCGCTGCGCGCCACGGTGACGCCGAAGGCGCCGGAGCCGGTCGCCGCCGAACCGGTGTTCGCGGCCGCGGTCGAGCCGGAGCCGGTGCTGCAAGCCCACGAGGAAGAGCAGCCCGACATCTTCACCGCGCCCGTCGCCGCCGAGCCCGCGCCTGCACCGGCCCAGCCGACGGTGATCCAGCCGGTCACCCGCATCGTCGACCCCGAGGTCGCCGGTCCTGGCGATGTGCAGGACGAGCCGCTGTTCGCCGAGCCGGCGTACGAGGCGCGCCGTCCGCGCGGCGGCTTCCTGAGCATCTTCGGCGGCCGTCCGCGCTACGACGCGCAGCAGGCCCCGGCCGCCCAGGCTCCGGCCCCCGCGCCGCGGCCTGCGCCGGCCCCGTCGCGCGGCGGCGCCCAGCCCCTGGAAGCCGCCCAGCATGTCGAGGACGCGGACCAGAACGAGGACCTGGAAATTCCGTCCTTCCTGCGGCGCCTCGCCAACTGACGGTCGGGCGACCGACACAAAATTCCACGAAAACGTCACGCCGATTAACGGCGGGGACTGCTAAAAACCTCCCGGGGGCAACTCCGGGAGGTTTCCCATGAGCGCCAACGGCATCATCCTCGTCTCTCCGCTGGCCGATGGCTGGGCCGTGCTGTGCGCGGGGATCGAGCCTCTGGTCTTCCGCTCGGGCGCCCGCGCCGAGGCCCAGGCTAAGCGGCTCGCGGCGTGCCTCGCCAAGCTGGGCCGGGCGGTCCAGGTGCGGATCCTGGACCGTGCGCGCAACCTGGTCGGGACTCAGCTCTACCCCGCGACCTGAATTTACCGGGAGCGGGGAAAATCGAGCAAATTCAGTGCGCGGTCGAGCGCGCCCGTTAACCAATCCTGAAGCGAAACATTGCGAAACACGAAGTGCTTTGCTGCGGTGCATCAACCAGCTTAGCCAGCACGTTGGGGCAAAGGTCGGTCGTCGCACCGAGTATCGTTGCAGGGAAGGTCCGCCTTGGCCGCGTTCCAACACACCGTCCGGTCTCCGGCCCTGTTCGCAGGGATCGGCGTGCATACCGGCGCCTACACCCGCGTCTCGGTGCGGCCCGCCGCGGCGAACAGCGGCATCGTCTTCGTGCGCACCGACGTGAAGGACCGCGACAACGTGGTCCCCGTGAGCGGCGAGGCGGTCTGCAAGACCCAACTGGGCACCGTGATCGGCAACGACGCCGGCGTGACGGTCTCGACCATCGAGCACCTGATGGCCGCCTTCGCCATGCTGGGCGTGGACAACGCCGTGGTCGAGCTGGACGGGCCCGAGATGCCCATCATGGACGGCTCGTCGCTGCCGTTCGTGCGTGTCCTGGACCGCGCCGGCCTGCGTCCGCAGGAAGCGCCGCGCGGCTACATCGAGATCCTGGAGACCGTCGAGGTGATCGACGGGGACAAGCGCGCGACGCTGAAGCCGGCCGACGGCTTCGAAATGGCCTTCGAGATCGCCTTCGACAGCGCCGCCATCGGCCGCCAGGCGGTCGACATGGTCATGGACGAGCGCACGTTCCGCGACGAGATCGCCGACTGCCGCACGTTCGGCTTCCTGCGCGAGGTGGAGGCCCTGCGCGCCATGGGCCTGGCCCGCGGCGGGTCGATGGACAACTGCGTGGTGCTGGACGGCGACCGCGTACTGAACCCCGAAGGGCTGCGCCGCCCGGACGAATTCGTGCGGCACAAGGCGCTGGACGCCATCGGCGACCTCTACGTGCTGGGCGGCCCGTTGCTGGGCCGCTTCGAGGGCGTGCTGGCCGGTCACGGCCTGAACAACGCCGTCGTCCGCGCGCTGCTGGCCAAGCCCGGCGCGTGGCGCATCCGCACCCTTGTCGAGGACCTGCGCGAAGCGGTCTGAGGTGTTCTCCGCCGGAAGGCGGGGTTTTCGAGATGTCATCCGAGGGGTTGGGCCGGCGGTTGCGCAGCGCGCAGCGCTGTGATCCCGGTTTCGACCGCAGGCCGAAGATCGGGACCTCGATGCGATGGGGTGGGCATGCGTTCGCGCCGTCGGGGTGGGACGGTTTTCAGAGGGTGGTGCGGAAACCCCCTCCGCCTTCGGCGCCTCCCCCTCCGAGCCGCAAG
>NZ_JANINU010000281.1 GCF_024508875.1 Phenylobacterium sp. | reverse complement strand
CAAGGTGAAGCTCCTGGGCTTCGACGACCGCGGCAAGACCCGCCTCTCCATGAAGATCGTCGACCAGGAGACCGGCGAGGATCTGTCGAAGAAGGAAGAGCCGGAAGCCGCCGACGCCTAAGCGCCAGCGACTCTCGCAACGATCGGGGCGGCCGCAGCGATGCGGCCGCCCTTTTCGTTTGTGCCGTTCCGGCTGGCGCCGTCCTTGCTGTGAAGCTCCCCGACGAAACATCGATCGCTGGGGATCACATGCGCTCTGTCCTGCTCCGCACCGCCGCAGCCGCCACGCTGGCCGTCGCCGCCCTGTCGGGGGCTTCCGCCGCCTCGGCCTCGGAAGTGCTGGTCAACGGCAGCTTCGAGGACCTGGGCGCCGCGACGCCGGAGGGCTGGGGCGGCTACACCTATTATGCGGGCGGCTCGGTCGCCCTGCCGGGCTGGACGGTGGAGTCGGGCAGCGTCGACGTGACGCTGAACACCTCGTCCTGGTCGCCGGCCTATGACGGGCAGGCCGGTCTCGACATCAACGGCTGGGACGCCGGCACGATCTCGCAGTCGTTCGCCACCCAACTGGGCCAGCTCTACACCGTCTCGTTCGCCTACTCGCGCAACGCCGCCAGCGCGCCCTACAACGCCACCGCGACCGTCTCGGCCGGCGGCGTGACCCGCAACGTGGTCGCGCAGAACGACGGCTCGTTTGGCGGCGCGAACAACTTCCTCTGGAAGACCGACAGCTTCACCTTCGTGGGCACGGGCAACATCGAGAAGATCACCCTGGCCGCCACCATCCCGGGCAACGGCGGCGTGTTCTTCGACAAGGTCGCCATCGCCAGCGCCCCGGTCCCGGAACCGGCCGCCTGGGCCCTGATGATCTCGGGCTTCGGCATGGCCGGCGCGACGCTGCGCCGCCGCCGTCCCCTGCTGGCCCAGGTCCGGATCTAAGACACCACCGACTGTCGTCGTAGGCCTCGTCTCGTTTCGGCCCAGGCCTCAGGCGGGCTCGACAGCCTTCACGCCATAGCGGGGCGCGGGATGCCGGGCCGACAGGTTGGGCGCCAGCTTGAGGCGAGCCGCATCGACCGCCGCCCAGTCCGCCGCCTCGGGCAGCGAGGGGATGGTCACCAGTTCGCCCTGGTCCAGACCGGAGAGCGCCGCGTCGACCAGCTCGTCGACGTCCATCAGGATCTCGTCCGGCACGTTCTCGATCCCGCGGCCCGAGCGGTCCCAGATCTCGGTGCGGGTGGCTCCCGGCAGCACGGCCTGGAAGCGCAGCCCCTGGCTGGCCAGCTCCGCATGCAGCGTCTGGGTCAGGTAGAGCACGAACGCCTTGGTGGCGCCGTAGACCGACCCGGCGAACATCTCGGGGCCGAGGCCCACGATCGAGCCGATGTTGACCACCGTGCCGCGCCCGCGTGGGGCGAAGCCGGCCGCCGCGGCGTTGGCCAGGCGCGTGACCGCCGTCACGTTGAGCTGGATCAGGTTCTCCAGCCTGTCCGGATCGGCGTCGGCGAAGGGGCCGAAGAGGGCGGCGCCGGCGTTGTTGACCAGCAGGCTGATGGCCGGGTCGTCACGCAGGCGGCGTTCGAGCCTGCCCAGGTCCTCGCGCACGGTCAGGTCGGCCTTCACCACCTCGACCTTCACGCCGGCCTCGGCGCGCAACCGCGCCGCCAGGGTCTCGAGGCGGCCCACGTCGCGGGCCGCCAGGATCAGGTCGTAGCCGCGTCGGGCCAGGCGGTCGGCATAGACCGCGCCGATGCCGCTGGACGCGCCGGTCACCAGGGCCGAACCGAGGGAAATCTTGTCGCTCATCTCACATCTCCTGCCGGTCGGAGAGGATCGCCGGCCGCTGACGGAGAGATGGAAACGCACCCCCGTATCCCTCAAGGCGAAGCGGGAGTCTTTTTATATGATGGTCATCATAAAATCGGAGCGCGGCGACAGGAAAGCTGAAGGCGCCGAACGACAAAGGGCCCGCCTCGCGGCGGGCCCTCCATCAGCGCTCCCCAAAATATCGGGTCTAGCCGCGCAGCTTGCGCAGGAGCACGTCGACGTCGCGCGCGATGCCGGCGTCCTCGGCCTTCAGGGCCTCGATGCGGCGCACGGCGTGCAGGACGGTGGTGTGGTCGCGGCCCCCGAAGCGCCGGCCGATGTCGGGCAGCGAGCGGGTGGTGATCTGCTTGGCGAGCCACATGGCCACCTGGCGCGGACGGGCCACCGCACGGGCGCGGCGCTCCGAGATCAGGTCGGCCTGCTTGAGCGCATAGTGCTCGGCGACTGTCTTCTGGATCATGTCGACCGTCACCTTGCGCTCGGTGACCGACAGGTGCGGCCGCAGGATGCCCTGGGCCTCGTCCAGGGTCAGGCGGGCGATGTCGCCGCCCACCCGGGCCACCAGGGTGTTCAGGGC
>NZ_JANINU010000280.1 GCF_024508875.1 Phenylobacterium sp. | reverse complement strand
GGCGGTAGAAGCTGGCGTTGATCTCGGCCGTGTCGAACCGGGTGGCGTAGTATTCGAGCCGCGCCCGCTCCTTCACCTCGGGCGGATAGAACGGCCCGCTCCAGTCCTTGTAGGCCCAGCCCGAACAGCCGATGCGCAGAGACGACATGCCGCCTCGAATGCCGCGCGCGGGACCCCGTTCCGCTCCCTAACGTGTGTAGGTCGCGCCCGATCAGCCCAGCGGCTGGCGGCCCACGATGCGCAGGCCGTACCCGGCCGACCCCGGCAGCACCGTCTGCGACGAGGTCAGCAGGGTCATGTCGCGTACGCCGAGGTCCAGCAGGATCTGCGCGCCGATGCCGTAGTCGCGCAGCACGTTGTCGGAGTGGTCCGCCTGGGGCTGGCCATACCGTTCGCTGAGCCAGTGCGGATTGGAATCGCGGATGAACACCGCCACGCCCGCGCCGTCGTAGGCGGCCAGGGCCTCCAGCGCCTTGGGCACGTATTCGCGCCGCGTCTCGACCGCGCCCAGCATGTCGGTGGCCAGGTCCACCCGGTGCATGCGCACCAGGGTCGGCTTGTCGGGCTCGATCCGGCCCTTGGTCAGGACCACGTGCTCGGTCTGGTCGATTGAGTTGCGGTAGATCACCATGCGGAAGCGGCCGCCGAAGGCGCTGTCGAACGGCGTCTCCAGCACCCGCTCCACCTGCCGCTCGGTGCGGCGGCGATAAGCGATGAGGTCGGCGATGGTGCCGATCTTCAGGCCATGAAGTTGGGCGAACGCGACCAGGTCCGGAAGCCGGGCCATCGAGCCGTCGTCCTTCATGATCTCGCAGATCACGCCGGCGGGGTTGAGGCCCGCCATCCGGCTGATGTCGACCGCCGCCTCGGTATGGCCGGCGCGGACCAGGACCCCGCCGTCCTTGGCGACCAGGGGGAAGACGTGGCCGGGCGAGACGATGTCGTCCATGCCCTTGGTCGGGTCGACCGCCACGGCGATGGTGTGGGCGCGGTCGTGCGCCGAGATGCCGGTGGTGACGCCCTCGCGCGCCTCGATGGACACGGTGAAGGCCGTGCCGTGGCCCGACTGGTTGTCGGTGGCCATCGGCGGCAGGCGAAGCTGGCGGGCGCGTTCGGACGTGATCGACAGGCAGATCAGGCCGCGCGCGTGCTTGGCCATGAAGTTGATCTGGTCCGGCGTGGCGAACTGGGCCGGGATGATGACGTCGCCCTCGTTCTCGCGGTCCTCGGCGTCGACCAGGATGTAGGGTCGCCCGTTGCGGGCGTCCTCGATGATGTCCTCGATGGGGCTGATCGCGCTCGAGACGTTGTCGGCGTCGGCGGTCGAGCCGGCCGCGGGGTGGACGAGGTGGGGGCGTTTCATCGGGTCGCGGCCTTCATCTGGGCGAACTCCACCACCTGTTCGGCGACGGTGGAAAGCTGCCAGGCGTCCTTCGGGTCCTTGCAGGCTCCGGCCTCGTCGAAGAGGCCTGCGCCGGCGTTGAGGGCCGCGCCGAACGGCGTCGGCCAGCCCCTGAGGGCATGTATGATCGCCCGCAGCGCCATCAAGGTGGTGCCCGCCGCCTGCCAGCCGTCGGCGGTGATGATCGTGCCCACCGGCTTGTGCGACAGGTAGGGCTGGGCGTCGGACCGGGTCAGCTCCAGCGTGTCGAGGGCGTTCTTGATCACCCCCGAGATCGAGCCGTGGTAGCCGGGGCTCGCCACGATCACCCCGTCGGCGGCGCGAACGGCGTCGGCCAGTTCCTGCTGCGCGCCGCTGGTCTCGGCCGGGCGCGGGTCGAAGATCGGCAGGCCGCCCAGGAAGGCGCCGCCCAGCAGGCGTGTCTCGGCCCCCAGCTCCTCGGCGCGCTTCAGGGCGCAGATCAGCGCGCGCTCGCTGGACGAGCCCTCGCGGATGGTCCCGCCGATGCCGACGATGAGGGGACGTTTGGTCATGGCTAGACCTCTAGGCCGCCCGCCCCCGGAACGCCAGTTCCCGTGAGGGCAGCCGGCGCCGTCAGGCCGCCGCGGTCTCTTCCGCGAACACCTTCTTGAGCTCGCTCTTCATGATCTTGCCGTTGGCGTTGCGCGGCAGGGTCTCGGGCCAGAAGGCGACCTTCACCGGGACCTTGAACGCGGCGAGCCGCTCGCGGACGAACTGGCGCAGCTCGGCCTCGTCGGCCGTGCCGCCGGGGCGCAGATGCACCACCGCGCCGGGCTCCTCGCCCAGCGTCTTGTGTGGGATGCCGACGATGGCCGCGTCCATCACGTCCGGGTGGTCGTAAAGGACGTTCTCGACCTCGACGCAGTAGATGTTCTCGCCGCCGCGGATCAGCATGTCCTTGGCCCGGTCGATGATGAAGAGGAAGCCCTCCTCGTCGATCCGCGCCAGGTCGCCGGTGCGCAGCCAGCCGTCCTGGAAGGTCTCTGCCGTGGCCTCGGGCTTGTTCCAGTACAGCTTCACCACCTGCGGGCCCTTCACCCACAGCTCGCCCACGGACCCGGTGGGCAGGATCGTCTTGCCGTCGGCCGGATCGCGGACGTGCATCTCGCCCACCGGCGCGGCCGGCCCGGCGCTGTCGGGGCGGTTCAGGTAGTCGCGGCCCAGGTGGCTGGTGAAGGTGGCCGTGGTCTCGGTCATGCCCCAGCCGTTGCCGGGCTGGCTGCCGGGGAACACCTCGGCGATCTTGCGGACCAGCTCGGGCGCCGACGGCGCGCCGCCATAGGCCACGGACAGCAGCGACGACAGGTCGTACTTCGACCGCGCCGGATGCTCGATGAGCTGCCAGGCGATGGTGGGGACGCCGCCCGTGGAGCTGACCTTCTCGTCCTGGATGAGCTTCATTGCCGGCTCGGCGTCCCAGCGGCGCATCAGCACCAGCTTGCCGCCCGAGTTCATCGTCGGTCCCATGGTCGAGGACAGGCCCGTGGCGTGGAACATCGGCACCACCAGCAGGCCCACGCGCTGCGGGACCTTGGTGGCGTCCAGCTCGGGCAGCGGCTCGCCCGCCCGCAGGAAGTTCCGCGCCGCCGAGATGCCGCCGGCGGCCACGTTCGAGGTCATGTTGCGGTGGGTGCCCAGCGCGCCCTTGGGCCGGCCGGTCGTGCCCGAGGTGTAGAGGATGGTGGCGTCGTCCTCGGGCTCCAGCGGCACGTCCGGCAGAGCCAGCTCCGGCAGGCCGCCCCAGGAATTCACCGGCCCGATCACGTCCTCCAGCCGCTCGGTGCGGGGCGGCAGGGTCTGGGCGGCGTGGCGCGTGACGTAGACCTTCTCCAGGTCCGGCAGCTTCCCGAGGAACTCCTCGATCCGGTCCAGGCGCTCGTCGTCCACGAACGCAACCTTCGTCCCGGAGTCGGCCAGGCCGTATTCCAGCTCCGGGCCTGTCCACCAGGCGTTCAGCGGCGTGACGATCGCCCCCACGAGCTGCCCCGCCCAGAAGGCCACGGGCCATTCGGGCAGGTTGCGCATGATCACGGCGACCCGGTCGCCCTTCCTCACGCCGTCGGCCATCAGGCGGTGCGCGAGGGTGATCGTGGCGCGGCCGAAGCTGTCGTAGGTGGCGCGGTCGTTCTCGTAGACCAGGAACTCGCGGTCCTTGAACCGCTGGCCGTTCAGGAACACGTCGCGCAGGGTCGGCGGGGCGTTCTTCCACGTCTTCGTGGGCACGCCCCGGATCACCTTCTCCTCGATCTCGAACGGCGAGCCCGGCCCGGTCAGCTTCGCGTGGGCCTCGGCGATGGACATCACGGGCCAGGGCTTCTCGGTCACGGCAGCTTCCTCAACGCTTCACATCCCCGACGGGTCTTCGCCCGTCCGGTCCGACAACTCTGCGCTCCCCTTACGGAAATCAAGCGCCCTCGGTCTCCCGGCGCGCGGCGTAGGCGTCGCGAATTTCCTTCAGCTCCTTGCCGAACCGCTTCCTGGCGTCCTCCTGGAGCTTGGGGATGTGGTAGCTGGGGAAGAGGTCGTTGTCGGGCTGGTAGTCCTTCAGGATCTGCTTCGCGAGCGTCACCTTGTGCACCTCGGTCGGGCCATCGGCGATGCCCATGACCAGGGCCGAGGTCACCATCCGCATGAACGGCATCTCGTTCGACACGCCCAGCGCCCCGTGCAGGTGCGCCGCCTTGGCCGCCACGTCGTGGTAGACCTTGGGCATGGCCACCTTGATGGCGGCGATGTCCTTGCGGACCTTCTGGTAGTCCTTGTGCTTGTCGATCAGCCAGGCGGTGCGCAGCACCAGCAGGCGGAAGCTCTCGACGGCGATCCAGCTCTCGGCGATCTGGTCCTGCACCATCTGCAGGTCGGCCAGCCGACCGTCCCGCGTGGTCCGCGACACGGCGCGCTGGCACATCAGGTCCAGGGCGTGGCGGCAGGCGCCGACCGTGCGCATGGCGTGGTGGACCCGCCCGCCGCCCAGGCGAACCTGGGCGATCACGAAGGCCGCCCCCCGGTCGCCCAGCAGGGCGTCGTACGGCAGGCGCACGTCGGTGTAGCGGACATAGGCCTCGTTGCCGCCGCCGATGTCGCCGCCAGCGCCCACGGCCACGTTGCGGACGATCTCGACCCCGGGCGTGTCGGTGGGCACCAGGAAGATCGATGTGCGCCGGTACGGGTCCTTCGCGTCGGGGTCGGTGATCGCGTACAGCACCAGCACCTTGGCGTAGCGGGCGTTGGTCGAGAACCACTTCTCGCCGTTGATCACCCACTCGTTCCCGTCCAGCACCGCGCGGGTGGTGAAGGTGAGCGGGTCCGAGCCGCCGGTGGGCTCGCTCATGGAGAAGGCCGAGCGGATCTCGCCGTTCAGCAGCGGCCAGAGGTACTGTTCCTTCTGCTTGTCGGTGCCGTAGTGGGCGATGATCTCGGCGTTGCCGCTGTCGGGCGCCTGGCACCCGAACACGCTGGGGGCCAGGCTGTTGCGGCCCAGCTTCTCGTTCATCAGCGCCAGCTTGAGCTGACCGAACCCCTGGCCGCCCAGCTCGGGGCCCAGGTGGCAGGCCCACAGGCCCTCGGCCTTCACCTTCTCCTGCAGCGGCTTGATGAACTTCTCGCGGCCCATCGACGAATAGACCGCCATGCCGAGGTGCGAGAGCGGCTCGACCTCCTCGCGCATGAAGTCCTCGATCCAGTCCAGCTTCTTCTGGAACTCGGGATCGGTCTCGAAATCCCACGCCATGCGCGTCTCTCCCAGCGCCTGTTATCCAGCGCATTTTTTCGTAATTGCGGTACGCTAGACCCGCGCCGGGCGAAGATCAAACGCTGGTTCAAACGAACCTCCCCCGTAGTGGTAGCGTACGGGGGAGGGGGACCACAAAGTGGTGGAGGGGGCGTTGGGGCCGTGCGCCAGAACCTGGCCGCCTTGCCGCGTCAGCGCCCCCTCCACCCCCACCGGGCCGCTCGCGACCCGGGGCCTTCTTGCCGCGCCCGCCTGCAAAGCAGGCGGGTGGGTCCCCCTCCCCCGCTTCGCAGGGGCGGTTCGTTTTCTAGAACGCCCCGCCGCGTCCTTCCCCCGCCGCGAAACGGCTCGCCCCTTGAACCGCCGAGCCCGTACTTAGGGTCTCCATGCCCACCTTCACCTCGAACGCCTGCGCCTCGTCCCAGCCGAGCGACCATTGCTTGAGGGCCGAGAGCCGGTCGTTCCTCATGCAGAGCTGCGGGAAGGCGCTGATCTGGCGGGCGAGGTCCAGGGCGGCGGTCAGGGCCTGGCCCTGCGGGACCACGCGGTTGGCCAGGCCCATGTCCAGCGCCTCCTGCGCGTCCACCGGCCGGCCGGTCAGGATCAGGTCCATGGCCCGCGAATGACCGATCAGCCGCGGCAGGCGCACGGTGCCCAGGTCGATCAGCGGCACGCCGAACCGACGGCAAAAGACGCCGAACGTGGAACCCTCGGCCGCCACCCGCAGGTCGGCCCAGCAGGCCACTTCCAGCCCGCCCGCCACCGCCGGCCCCTCGATGGCCGCGATCACCGGCTTGCCCAGCGCCAGGCGCGTGCAGCCCATCGGCCCGAAGTCGCCCGTCTCCTCCACCCGGTTGCCGGCGCGTTCGCTGATCGCCTTCAGGTCGGCGCCGGCGCAGAAGAAGCCGCCGCGCCCGGCCAGCACCGCCACGTCCAGCCCCTCGTCGGCGTCGAAGGCCTTGAAGGCGTCGTACAGCTCCCGCGCCGTCGGCCCGTCCACGGCGTTGCGCCGCTCCGGTCGCTCAATGGTGACGATCCCGATCCGCCCGTCGCGCTCGAAGCTCACATTCGCCATGGCCGGCTCCTTTTCGAAGACCCGCCATCGTCGCGCTTGCGACCGCGCGGAAGGCAAGGGCAAATGCCGCGCGCCAAAGGAAGGGAACAGCATGAGCAAGGCCAGGTCGCTGGGATTCAGCCCGGAGCGTCTGCAGCGGATCGACCGCTTCCTGCAGGACAAGTACGTGGGCGCGGGGCGCCTGCCGCACGCCCAGTTCCTGCTCGCCCGTGGCGGCCAGGTGGTCCACCAGGCGGTGATCGGCATGCAGGACCCCGAGCGCTCGGTGCCGCTCGCCGAGGACAGCGTCTACCGCATCTATTCCATGACCAAGCCGGTGACCTCGGTGGCGCTGATGAGCCTGGTCGAGGAAGGCCTGATCGCCCTCGACGATCCCGTGGCTCGCCACATCCCGGAGTGGAAGGACCTGGGCGTATTCGCGGCCGGCGTCGGCCCCTACCTCACCACGCCGCCCGAACGGCCGATGCAGGTCGTGGACCTGCTGCGCCACACGTCCGGCCTGACCTACGGCTTCCAGAACCGCACCAACGTCGACGCCGCCTACCGCAAGCTCAAGCTCGAGGCGATGCATGGCGAGCACGACCTGGAAGCCATGATCCAGATGATGGCGAAGCTGCCGCTGGAGTTCTCGCCGGGCGAGGCCTGGAACTACTCGGTGGCCACCGATGTCTGCGGCTACTTGGTGCAGAAGGTCGCCGGCAAGCCGCTCGACCAGGTGTTCCAGGAGCGCATCTTCGAGCCGCTGAAGATGACCGAGACGGGCTTCCACGTCCGGGACGACCAGCAGGGCCGCTTCGCCGCCTGCTACGACGCGGCGCCCGGCGGCAAGATGAAGCTGCAGGACGACCCGCAGACGAGCCCCTACCTCGCCCCGCCGAAGCTGCTATCGGGGGGCGGCGGGCTGGTCAGCACGGCGGCCGACTACATGCGCTTCGCCAACATGCTGCTGAACCGCGGCGAGCTCGACGGCGCGCGCATCCTGGCGCCCAAGACCGTCGACCTGATGGCGACCAACCACCTACCGGGCGGCGCCGACCTGACCGAGATGTCGCGCTCGCTGTTCTCGGAAAGCACCAACGCCGGCGTCGGCTTCGGCCTGGGCTTCGCGGTGGTCTTCGATCCGCCGCAGACCCTGATCCCCTGCAGCCTGGGTGAGTTCTACTGGGGCGGCGCGGCGTCGACGGCCTTCTGGGTGGACCCGCTGGAGGACATCACCGCCGTCTTCATGACCCAGCTCCTGCCCTCGTCGACCTACCCCATCCGCCGCGAACTGCGGACGCTGGTCTACTCGGCGCTGATGGAGACGAACGGCTAGGGCGCTCGCTGTTGCCCCCCATCTGGGGAGCTGTCAGCGAAGCTGACTGAGGGGGTCCTCAACCGCCGTGGATGACCCCCTCCACCGCCTCGCGGTCCCCTCCCCACCGGGGGGAACTGAGGGACTACGTCGCCGCCTTCTCCCGCTCGCCGGCCCGCTCGGCCGCTTCGGCCATGACCTCGGCCTCCTCGATCATGGGCTGACCGAAGCCGGTGTCGGGCTCGTCGGTGACGGGGGGCGTGGTCGGCAGCATCCGCGACGTCCGCCAGCCGCCCCACATGTAATAGCCCCAGGCCAGCACCAGGGTCGCGAAGCTGCCGACCGGGAAGCTGATCCAGATGGCCTCGGCGCCCAGGTGCGGCTCCAGCAGGTTCGCCATCGGCACGCGGATGCCCCACAGCGAGATGATCATCGCCAGCAATGGCGGCCAGACCGCGCCGGTCGCGCGCACCACGCCCGAGAAGATGAAGGCCATGCCGAAGGCGATGAAGCCCCACAGCACGATCGAATTGATGTGCACGGCGATGGGCAGCGACGGGCTGGTCGCCGGTAGGAACGCGCGCAGCACCCACGGGTCGGCCAGGTAGATCAGAACCACGGGGACGGCGGTGAACAGGAAGGCGTAGAGCACCCCCGAGCGCGCGGTCCGCTCCACTCGGTCCATCTTCCCCGCGCCGACGTTCTGCGCCGACATGGACGAGACCGCCGCGCCCAGCGCCATGGCGGGCATCTGCACATAGGTCCAGAGCTGCGCCGCCGCGCCGTAGGCGGCCGAGGTGTGGACCCCGTGCTTGTTGACCAGGCTCATCATCGTCACGGCCGCCAGGCTGGTGACGATCATCTGGAAGCCCATAGGCAGGCCCTTGGTCACCAGCGAGCGGATGATGCCGAAGTCCGGGATCAGCAGGCGCAGCTCGTGCGGCCGCAGCACAAGCATCGAGTTCTTGCGGTAGAGGTGCACGATCATCGCCAGGAGCGTGACCGTCTGGGCGATCAGGGTGGAGGTCGCCGAGCCGGCGATCCCCATCTTGGGGAACGGACCGAAGCCGGTGATCAGCAGCGGGTTCAGGACGACGTCCAGGCCCACCATCACCAGCGAGAAGTGGAACGGCGTGCGGCTGTCGCCCGTGCCGCGCTGGGCCATCATCACGTAGGTGAAGAAGTACATGAACGGCATCGCCGAGAAGATCACCCGCAGGTAGGCGATGGCGTCCCGCTTGGCCTCGGCCGGTGTGCCCATCCAGGTGAGGATGTGCGGGGTGAGCCAGGCGCCCACCGCCCCCACGGTCAGCGACACGACGATGAAGAAGGCGGTCGAGGTGCCGATCACCTTCTTGGCCATTGCCTCGTTCCGTCCGCCGATGGCCTGGCCGATCATGATGTTCGAGGCCATGGTCAGGCCGAAGCTGGCGCCCAGCATCAGGAACATGATCTGGTTGGCGTTCGAGGTGGCGGTCAGCGCCGCCTCGCCCAGGACGTGGCTGACCCAGATGGCGTTGGCCGAGCCGTTCAGCGACTGCAGGATGTTGGTCGCCAGCACGGGCAGGGCGAACAGGATCAGCGTCTTCCCGATGGGGCCGCTGGTCAGGTCCGGCATCTTCCGGCCCGGCGGACCGCCCGGTCCCCGCGCCGCTGTCGCTCCGCCGGCCACGCCCCACCCCCTCAACGCATCGTCACATACTGCTTCTACGAGCGGCGCAGGGTGCGGTTCAAGCGTTGGCGGCAGTCATAGTGTCGCTTGAGGGGCCGCCAATTCGGGGTAAGGAGAAGCATGACCGTCCAGATCCTGCAGTTCGGAACCACCGGCCAGCTCGCCACCGAGCTGCTGCGCCAGGCGCCCCGTCACGATGTCGCGATCACGGCGCTGTCCCGCGCGGACGCCGACCTTTCCGACCCCGCCGCCTGCGCCCGCAAGGTCATGGAGGCGCGGCCGGACGTGGTGGTGATCGCCGCCGCCTACACCGCGGTCGACCTGGCCGAGAGCGAGCAGGACCTGGCCCGGGCCGTGAACGCCGGCTCGCCGGGCGCGATCGCCGCGGCGGCCGGCGCGGTCGGCGCGGCGGTGGTCAACGTCTCGACCGACTATGTGTTCGACGGCGCCGGCGCCGCGCCCTACGCCGAGGACGCGGCCCCCCATCCGCTCAACACCTACGGCCGCACCAAGCTGGAGGGTGAGACCGCGGTCGCCGCCGCGAACCGGCGCTCGCTCAGCATCCGCACGTCCTGGGTGGTCTCGCCGCACGGCAAGAACTTCGTGAAGACGATGCTGCGCGTGGCCGCCGCCGGAAATCCGCTGAAGGTCGTGGACGACCAGTCGGGCCGCCCGACCTCGGCGGCCGACCTCGCCGGCTTTATTCTGGACCTCGCCCCTCGCCTGGCCCAGGCGTCGGCCGGCGACGACCTGTTCGGCGTGGTCCACTTCGCCAACGCCGGCGAGGTCACCTGGCGCGACTTCGCCATCGAGATCTTCCGCCAGGCCCTGGGCGACCAGGCGCCCGAGGTGGGGGGACAGAAGACGGCCGATTACAAGACCCCGGCTCAGCGCCCCCTGCGCGCCACCATGGACCTGGGCCGCCTGGAGCGGGTCTACGGCGTCCGGCCGCGCCCCTGGCAGGACGCGCTCGCCGACGTGGTGGCGGAGCTCAAGACTGCGGGCTAAGCGGCTCAGCGCCCCGCGGCGTGGAGCTCGACGGCGGCCATCGCGGCCACAGGCTTTCGGGGACCCTCCACGGCGACGATCGCCAGCAGCGCCAGCGTCAGGGCCAGGAGCGCGATTTGGCGCGCGCGATACATGCATCGTGCGTGCCAAAAGATGCGCGTCCGATCAAGCCGCCGGACGGCCCGTTAGTCGAGGCTCACGCCCGCTCGCCGCAGATTGCGATAAAGTCGGCGCAGGTTTGCCAGGTTTGCGAGCACGAATTCGCGATGGCGCGGCGTGGTCAGCGCGGCGGTGGGGACGATCACCCCGCCCCGGACGCGCGCGCACTGGCCCGCGGCGATCATCTTCTCCACGTGCCGGCGGGTGGTCTCGTACGGCAGGCCCAGGCCGTTCGCGATCGCCAGGATGCTGATCGGTCGGCGGTTTTCGTCCTGCGGCGGCTCGTCCAGCTCGCGAAAGCCGCCCTCCTGCTCCAGGTGCGCCACGTTCGCCTGGACGATGGCCAGGGAGATCAGGGCCGGCAGCAGCTCGCCGTCCGCCAGTTCGCCCAGCATCTGGAGCGAACGCAGCATGTAGTCGGAGCCGAGGCGAACCGCGACGCGGGCCCCGGCCGCGCTCGAGTCAGGCTCGCTCACGTGCCCGCCAGACGGCTCTTGGCGCGGCCGTAGAGCAGGTAGACGATCAGCCCGACGCCGTTCCACACGAAGAACATGACCTGGGTGATGCCTGCGAGGCTGGAGAAGAGATAGAGGCAGCCCAGAACGGCCAGGGGCCCGACGAGCCACCAGATCGGCGTCTTGAACGACCGGGGCAGGTCCGGCCGCTGGCGCCGCAGGATCATCATCGCGATCGCCGTGGCGATGAAGGCCGCCAGGGTGCCCGCATTGGCGACCTCGGCGATGAACTTCAGCGGCAGGAAGCCGGCCATGGCCGCGGCGCAGACGCCGGTCAGGACGGTGACCGCGGCGGGCACGCCGCGCCGGTTCACCGCCGACAGGCCGGTCGGCAGCAGGCCGTCGCGCGACATGGCGAAGAACACCCGGCTCTGGCCGAACATGAAGGCCATGATCACCGTGGGCAGCGCGATCACCGCGGCGGCGCCGATCAGGACCGCCACCATCTCGTGGCCCTGTTCGCGCAGGATGAACGCCAGCGGCTCGCCGCTCTTGGAGAACACGTTGAACGGCGAGGCGCCGAGGGCCGCCGCCGCGACGAGCATGTAGATGGCCGCGCAGGCCAGCATCGAGCCTACGATCCCGATCGTCAGGTCCCGCGCCGGGTTCTTCGCCTCTTCCGCCGCGGTCGAGATCGCGTCGAAGCCGTAGAAGGCGAAGAAGATCACCGCCGCGGCGGCCATCACCCCGATCTTCGTCCCGTCCGGCGCTTCGACCGCGCTGAAGCCGAAGGGCATGAATGGCGTGAAGTGCGACGCGTCGAAGGCCGGCAGCGTCAGGGCGACGAAGGCCGCCAGGGCGATCACCTTGAACACCACCAGGAAGAGGTTGACCGTCGCGCTCTCGCGGGTGCCCACCAGCAGCAGGCCGGTGACCGCCAGGGTGATGACCACGGCCGGCAGGTTGATGATCCCCGCGGGCTCGCCCCAGGGTCCGGCGGCCAGCATCTGCGGCAGGCCCATGTCCCGGGCGACGAGGAAGCCCTGGGCGTAGCCAGACCAGCCGACCGCCACGGTCGAGCAGACGACGGTGTACTCCAGGATCAGGCTCCAGCCGATGATCCAGCCGACCAGCTCGCCCATGCCCGCATAAGAGTAGGTGTAGGCCGACCCCGCCTGGGGCATCAGGGTGGCCATCTCCGCGTAGCAGAGCGCCGCGAAGACGCAGACCATGCCGGCGATGCCGAACGACAGGATGACGGCGGGACCAGCCTGGCCCGCGCCCACCCCGATCAGGGTGTAGATGCCGGTGCCGATGATCGCGCCGACACCCATGGCCATCAGGTGCGGCCAGCCCAGCGTCTTGCGCAGGTGGCTGACTTCCGTGGCCTGCGCGAGCTCGAGCGGCTTTCGGCGGGTGATGAAGCTCATGGCGTCCCCTCGTTTTGAAGGATCATTTGCCCTGAGCCGGCCGCCGCTGCCAAGCCTTGCCCTCGGCCCCGGCGGCAAGGGGGTCGGAAACGCCCCTGGCGCCTCGGTTCCGCGGGCGACCCGTTCCCTGCGGCGGGCGACCCTCCGCCTGCGCCGGAACCCATCTGAACATTGATTAGAAATAATGATGCAACGCCGGTCTGCTTCGCTATGATTTGACGTAACGCAATACTGGGGACGGACCCGGACGGAGCGCCAAGCCCCGCCGCGGCCCACGGGAGGAGATTCCATGACCAAGGCGCGTCTTTCCGCGTTCGTGACCACGGCCGCCGCCAGCGGCCTGCTGTTCGGCTGCGCGGCCGACGGCGGCCAGGCGCCCAACGCCCTCTCGGCGGCCACGCCCACCGCGGCGTCCGAGGCGGCCGAGCTGCACACGCCGGCGACCATCGACAACTTCATGCTCGCCGACACCGACTACATGGGTCACGAGCTCTATCGCACCGACGCCAAGGTGATCGTCATCGTCACCCAGGCCAACGGCTGCCCGATCGTGCGCAACCTCGCCCCGTCGCTGAAGGCGCTGAAGGCGAAGTACGAGGGCCAGGGCGTCCAGTTCCTGATGCTGAACTCCGCCGTCCAGGACAGCCGCGACGCGATCGTGGCCGAGAACAAGGACTATGGGTTCGACATCCCGATCCTGATGGACACCAACCAGCTCGTCGGCGAGCAGCTTGGCGTGACCCGCACCGGCGAGTTCTTCGTGGTCGATCCCAAGACCTGGAAGATCGTCTACCGCGGCCCGCTGGACGACCGTCAGACCTACGGCTCGCAGAAGGCCGAGGCCACCCACACCTACGCCGCCGACGCCATCGACGCGGCGCTGGCCGGCCGCCAGGTGATGGCCACCAACCTGCAGAGCCCCGGCTGCCTGATCGACTTCCCGAACCGCAAGGTCGCGACGATCTCCTACGTCAAGCAGGTCGCACCGATCCTCGAGGCCAAGTGCGCCGGCTGCCACACCGAGGGCGGCATCGGCCCCTTCGCCATGTCCAGCTACGAGATGGTCAAGGGCTTCTCGCCGATGATCCGCGAGGTGATCCGCACCGACCGGATGCCGCCTTGGAACGTCGACCCGCACGTCGGCAAGTTCGCGGACGACAAGAGCCTGACCCCGGCCGAGATCAAGACCGTCGTCCACTGGATCGAGCAGGGTGCGCCCCGCGACGGGACCGCCGATCCGCTCGCGGCGGCCGCCAAGAAGCGCGTCGTCCAGGAATGGCCGCTGGGCAAGCCGGACCTCGTGCTCGAACTGCCGACCTACAAGATCCCGGCCTCGGGCGTGGTCGACTACCAGCGCCCGATCGTCGTGAACCCGCTGACCGAGGGCAAGTGGGTCAAGGCCTCGACCTACGTGGTCAACCAGCGCCAGGCGGTGCACCACTTCCTGTCGGGCTACCTCAAGGAGGTGCCGGCCGACGGCAAGGGCAACGAGAGCCGCTGGGGCGCCTCCATGGGCGGCTACGCGGTCGGCGCGGAAAGCACCCTGTGGCCGAAGAACGTGGGCACCTACCTGCCGCCCGGCGGCGCCATCGGCTTCCAGGCCCACTACACCCCGTTCGGCAAGGAGGTGACCGACGCCTCCAAGATCGGCCTGTACTTCTACAAGGACAACGAGAAGCCCGGACTGGTGATGCGCAACTCGGTGGTGGTCGACAACACCATCAAGATCCCGGCCGGCGAGGCGCGCCACAAGGAGACCGCCTACCTCGACGTGCCGAAGGAGATGCTCCTCTACTCGGCGTTCCCGCACGCCCACTACCGCGGCTACGCCTCGGACCTGTGGCTGCGCACGCCGGACGGCAAGGAGACCCTGATCCTGGCCATGCCGCGCTACGACTTCAACTGGCAGCGCGAGTACACCTTCGCCCAGCCGCTGAAGGTGCCGGCCGGCTCGAAGCTGATCGCCCACTACTGGTACGACAACTCCAAGCAGAACCCGGCGAACCCGGACCCCACCAAGACCATCGTCTGGGGTGACCAGTCCTTCGAGGAGATGTTCTACACGGCCATCCGCTACCGCTGGACCGAAGAGACCTCGGCCAAGCTGACCGAGAACGACCGGCTGATGGACGAGACCCGCCTGCTCGGCATGTTCGACGACAACGTCGACGGCAAGATCGAGAAGGCCGAGTTCAAGGGTGAGCTGGGCGACAAGCTGGCCCCCTACTTCGCCCAGATGGACCAGAACAAGTCCGGCGCCATCGAGAACAGCGAGCTGATGGCCGCGCTGAAGGTCATGGGCGGCGGCCGCCGCCGCGATCAGGCCCAGCAGGCCCCGGCCGCGGCTCCGGCGCCCACCGCGCCGGCCAAGTCCGGCGGCCGCTGACGGGTAGCGCACCCGGTCTCTCCCCGGCTATGACCACCTGGCCAGGGAGAGACCGATGCGCCTTCTGATCCACGAGACGTCCTACCGCCGCGTGCAGGCGGCCATCGCGGCTCACGGCCCTGCCGTCGAGCCGCTTCTCGTCTCGGACGCCGGCGAGATCACCCTGCACGGCTCGCCCGTGAGCGTCGAAGACGCGCGGCCCGAGGCGGCCTGGGTCAACGCCGAGGTGTTCTTCGGCGGCGCCATGCGCGCCTTCGCCACCGCCGTCCTGAAGTCGCCCGACCTGAAGTGGGTGCAGAGCGGCGCGGCGGGCTTCGACAACGCCATCTTCGGCCAGTTCGTCCAGAAGGGCGCCGCGCTCACCACCAGCCACGGCCAGGCGGTCGGCATCGCCGACTACGTCCTGTGGGGCGTGCTCGACGTCTACCAGGGCGGGCCCGCCCGCCGCGCCGACCAGGCTGCGCACGACTGGAAGCGCCGGCCCTACCGTGAGCTGGACGGCTCGCGCTGGGTCGTCCTGGGCTTCGGCGCCATTGGCCAGGGCGTCGCCGTCCGCGCCAGGGCCTTCGGCGCCCACGTCACCGGCGTGCGCCGCAGCGGCGGCTCCGACCCGGCGGCCGACGCCATGGTCACCCCCGACCGCTTCCTGGACGCTATCGCCCAGGCCGACGTGGTCGCCCTCTGCGCGCCCGCCACGCCCGAGACGCACCACATCATGAACGCCGAGGCGTTCGGCCGGATGAAGCCGGGCTCGGTGCTGGTCAACGTCGGCCGCGGCGCCCTGGTGGACGAGCCGGCCCTGCTGGCGGCCCTGGCCGCGGGCGCCCCCGCCCATGCCGTCCTCGACGTCTTCGAAGCCGAGCCCCAGCCCGCGGATAGCCCGTTCTGGGATCACCCGCAGGTGACGCTCACGCCCCACGCCGCCGGCATGAGCACCGGCAACGCGCCCCGCAACGACGCCATCTTCGTCGAGAACCTCAGCCGCTACCTGGCCGGAAAGCCGCTGGAGAACCTGGCGGACCCCAAGGACGTGCTGGGCGGTTGAGAAGGCGTACCTCCCCCGTCCGCTGCCGCTCTACGGGGGGGGGGGGCGCAGTCAGTCGGTCCAGAGGTCCTGCTGGTCGCCCTTGCGGTTCAGCATGCGCACGGCGCGCTTGATGACCGTCAGCAGCCGCTCGCGCCGCGCCGCCTCGTCGTAGGTCATCGAGCCCTTGGCCATGCCTTCCAGCAGGAAGCGGCCCAGGTCGCGGCTGGTCTGGAACCGCGGATCGGCGCCGGCCTGCATCAGCGCCCCGATCCGGTCGCCGCCGAGCTGGGCGTGGTCGAAGGCGCTGCGGGCCGCGGCCAGCCGCTCGTTCAGCATCGGGTCGGTCCGCGCTGCGGCCTCCAGTTCGGCGAAGGCGATGAACGGCGTCTCGTGCAGCAGCGACCAGTAGACGTCGATCGCGTGCTCCGAGGCGTCAACCCCCGGCGCCGGCGGCGTCGAGGCCGCCTGCTCGAACAGGCGCGCGCGGTGCAGCTCGATATGGGCGACCGCCGCCTCCACCAGCTCCTCGCGGGTGGCGAAGTGATAGAGCATCGCCCCGCGCGTCAGCATGGCGGCGTCGGCGATCACGGCGTTCGTCGCCGCGTGATAGCCCATCTCGGCGAACAGCCGCATGGCGGCGTCGAGAATCCGCGCGCGGGTGCGCTGCGACTTCGGGGTCGCCCGTGCCGGATATGTCGGAGCGTCCATCGAACCCAATTCGCGGCGACCTGGCGGGCCTGCTTCCTGCAAATCCCCTAGCCATATGGGAGCCGCTCATGCCAGAGCCTACAACCGCGCAGGGAGCCCGCGCCGCACAATGTTCGCCGATTGGGCGCCGGGCGGCCGACATTGCCGTTTTGTCGGGTAACGGCGGCATGCGTTGACTTCCGACTCGAACCCATGACAGTTCGACTGCCATGAAAACCCCCCTGCCGAACCTTCGGGACCGCCAGCGTGAGGAAACCCGCGAGCAGATCCTGCGCGCCGTGGGCGACCAGCTCGAAACCAAGTCGCTGGAAGACCTGAGCTTCGCCGAGATCGCCCGCGACGCCGGCGTGGGCGAGCGGACGGTCTATCGCCACTTCCCCACCAAGGAGGCCCTGCTGGGCGCCTTCTGGGCCTGGCTGCAGAGCGAGGCGTTCCGCCAGCAGCCCGACCGGCCCAAGCCGGTGCGCACCGACCGGCGCATCCGCGAGGCGATCACTGCCCCCCGCGACGCCCAGCGGCCCATGCGGATCCTCATCGCCACCGACGCCTGGGAGCCGCAGGTGAACGGCGTGGTCCGCACCCTGACCCGCGTGGTCCAGGAGCTGCAGGCCATCGGCCACGTGGTCGAGGTGATTCACCCCGGCCAGTTCAAGACCTTCCCCCTGCCAACCTACGCCGAGATCAAGGTGGCCATCGGCGTCTACGAGCCGGTGCAGGAGCTGTTCAAGGCGTTCGAGCCCGAGGCGATCCACATCGCTACCGAAGGGCCCATCGGCCTGGCCGCGCGGCGCATCTGCGTGGAATGGAAGCTGCCTTTCACCACGAGCTACCACACCCGCTTCCCGGAATACGTCTCGGCGCGCCTGCCTTTGCCCCTGGCCGCCGGCTACGCCTACATGAAGTGGTTCCACAAGCCGTCGGGCCGGCTGATGGTGGCCACGCCCACCATGCGCGAGGAGCTCTCGAACCACGGCTTCCGCAACATCTCGGCCTGGTCGCGCGGCGTCGACACCGAGGTCTTCCGGCCGCGCGCCGAGAACGAGCCCGACATCTTCGCCGACCTGCCCAAGCCGGTGTTCCTCTACGTGGGCCGGGTGGCCGTCGAGAAGAACATCGAGGCCTTCCTGGCCCTGGACCTGCCCGGCACGAAGGTGGTGGTGGGGCCCGGCCCCCAGCTCGACGAACTGCGCGAGAAATACCCCAAGGTGGTGTTCAAGGGCTCCCGCTCGGGCAAGGAGCTGGCCGACCACTACGCTTGCGCCGACGTCTTCGTTTTCCCGTCCCTGACCGACACGTTCGGCCTGGTGATCCTGGAGGCCATGGCGGCCGGCACGCCGGTGGCGGCCTATCCGGCCCCCGGCCCCATCGACCTGATCCCCGGCTCGGGCGCGGGCGTGCTGGCGCTGACGGCCACCGAGGGCCTGCGCGAAGCCTGCCTCCAGTGCCTCGACCTCGACCGGAAGAGGGTGCGGGCGTTCGCGGAGAAGTTCTCCTGGCGCGCCTGCGCCGAGGATTTCGTCAAGAACCTCCAGCCCTATCCCGAGCCCGAGAAGACGCGGTTCTGGCGGCGGCTGCGCCGGCTGGCGCGGGTGCGGCGCCGGCGCCCGGAGGCGGCCTGACACGACAGTCGCATGACACTTTTGTGACAATGGTTATTGGCGCGGCCCGCGAGCGCGCGTAAACCCCGCGGCTCCGAAGGCCCGCCAGGCGGCCGTTCGCGGGGGAGTTTCACACCGCCGATGGGCAAGAAGCGCGACAGGCTGCGTCCGGAACCCGACCGGGAACCCCGTACCCAGTATGCCGCCCTGCCCTGGCGCAAGCGGGACGACGGCGCGGTGGAGGTCCTGCTGATCACCTCGCGCGAGACGAAGCGGTGGGTGATCCCCAAGGGCTGGCCCATGAAGGACAAGCTGCCCGAGGACGCCGCCGCCCAGGAGGCCTACGAGGAGGCCGGCATCGTCGGGAAGCCCGGCCACAAGAGCGTGGGCGTCTACCACTACGACAAGCGCCTGCGCTCGGGCCGCCTGCAGCACGTGCGCGTGATGGTGTTCCCGCTGGAAGTGCGCGAGGCGCGCGACATCTGGCCCGAGATGACCGAGCGCGACCGCCTGTGGTCCTCGCCGGCCGAAGCCGCCAGCCTGGTCGCCGAACCCGAACTCCGCACCCTCCTGGCGACGTTCCAGGGCTGAGCGGCTTCGCCGCGTCACCCACGTCCTCTCCCCTCTCTTCCCCCGGCTCAAGGCCGGGTCGGGGGGAGAGGAGGCGCCGCTTGGGTCTTGCGCCTATCTTCGAGTTCAGGCGGTTGGGCGCCGCCTTTCGCCGCCCCCACCTAGACCCGGTCGTCGCGGATCGCCATGCCGCCGATCCAGCTCGCGACGCCGGTGACGATGGCCGCCAGGACGCCGGGTATCAGGCCGTTCACGCTGAAGCCGCCCAGCAGCATGGCCACCAGCCCGATCATCGCCGCGTTCACCACCAGCAGGAACAGGCCCAGCGTCACGATCGTCAGCGGCAAGGTGAGGATCACCACCACCGGTCGGACCAGGGCGTTCACCACGCCCAGCAGCACCGCCGCCACGACCAGCGTGCCGGTGTCGGAGATCCGGACCCCCGGCACGATCTTCGAGGCGACCCATAGGCCCAGGGCAGCGAACACGGCGCGGACGAGGAACTTGGCGAGCATCTGATCTCCCTTCGCGGCCGTAAACTGGACCTTGGCCTTGGGCGCGTCACCCAAAATGAGGAATTGGCGTAACGAGCTTCGCTGAAACAAGGGTCCGTTCATGTTTCGCGGGCAGAGTGGTGCGACAGGCTGCCACACCGGGGGGCGTCGTGGCCTGCAATTGGGGATCGTGCGGTTGATGGCCAAGGCCTGGAGCCTGCTGGATGAGCGTTTGGACGCCGTGGCCTCGGCCGCGCGCCAGGTGTTCGCCGTCCGCATGTTCGCCGGCTGCGTCGCCGCGACGCTCACCGCCTACCTTTATGGGCCGGTCTGGGGCGGCGGCTGGCTGGCGGCCTTCGCGGTCGCCGAGTCCTGCACCCGCTGGTTCACCCGTCCGATCGGCCGCGGGCAGCCGCTGAGCCGCCGGCAGCGACTGGCCTACCTGTGCTCGATGTTCGCCACCAGCTCGGTCTGGGCGTCGCTGGCAGTGCTCTACTGGGCCGAGGCCCAGGAGCCGTTCCGCCTGGCCGCTATGGCGATCCTGGCGGGTATGATGATCCATGCCCAGGGCTTCTCCTTCCGCTCGCCCGCGGCCCTGGCCGCCCTCGGCCTCACCCCGGCGGCGCTTTGGTTCGTTCTCCCCGTCGGCTTCGGCGGCTACAGCGGCCCGCCGCTGCTGGCCCTCACGGTCGGCCTGATGATGCTGCTGGGCTACGTGGCCGCCAGCGCCCGCGCAAACATGCGCACCTCAAAGGCGCTCGCCGAGGCGCAGCACACCGCCGAGGCCGCCAACGAGGCCAAGTCCGCCTTCCTGGCCATGATGAGCCACGAGCTGCGCACGCCGATGAACGGCGTGCTCGGCATGGCCCGCGCCCTGCAACGCACCCAGCTCGACCCGCGCCAGCAGAGCTACGTCGACACCATCCTGCGCTCGGGCGACGGCCTGATGGCCATCCTCAACGACGTGCTCGACATCTCGAAGATCGAGGCCGGGCGGATGGATCTGGACATCGCCGCCTTCGACCTGAAGGCCCTCGGCGACCAGGCCGTCGAGCTGTGGTCCGAGATCGCCGCGTCCAAGGGTTTGACGCTCGCCTGCGTGGCCGAGCCGGGCCTGCCGCCCCTGCTGCTCGGCGACGAGATGCGGGTGCGCCAGATCGTGCTGAACCTGATCTCCAACGCCCTGAAGTTCACCGAGACGGGATCGGTCACCCTGACCCTGCGCGCCGACCCGGCCGCCGATGGCGACGGCGGCGTCGAGATCGTGGTCGCCGACACTGGCATCGGCATGAGCTTCGAGCAGCAGCAGGGCCTGTTCCGCCCCTACATGCAGGCCGAGAAGTCCACCGCCCGCAAGTTCGGCGGCACCGGCCTTGGCCTCGCCATCTGCCGCAAGCTGACCTCGATGATGGGGGGCGAAATCCACGTCGAGAGCGCCCCCGGCGAGGGCTCGATCTTCCGCGTCTGGCTGCCCCTCCCCGAGGGCGAGCCGGCGGCCCCCGAGGCGGGCGAGCCCGATGACCTGCCCTCGCTGCGCTTGCTCGTCGCCGACGACAATCCGATCAACCAGGCCGTGGCCCGCGCCATCCTGGAAGCGGCCGGGGCCAATGTGGAGACGGTCTCCGACGGCGCCCAGGCCCTGGAGCGCCTGCGGCTCGAGGCCTTCGACGTCATCCTGATGGACGTCCACATGCCGAACATGGACGGCATCGAGTCCGTGCGCCGCATCCGCGACGGCCAGGTCGGGCGCGCCGACACGCCGGTGGTGGCGCTCACCGCCGACGCCATGCCGGGCGAGGAAGACCGGCTCAAGGCCCTCGGCTTCGATGCCCTGCAGCACAAGCCGGTGCAGCCCGCCGCGCTGATCACCGCCATCGCCGAGGTCCTGACGGCCCGCGCCGCGACGCCTGCCGCCCGGTCCGACGCCGCGGCCTGATCCGCGGGCTCAGCCCGCCACGGCGTCCACGCTGGGGACTTGCTGGGTCAGGCGTCCGCCGATCCGGATGGGTTCGATCCGCCGCGCCAGGCCCGTCTTGGGGTCGGTCTCCACGAACACGCCGCACACCGTCGCCGGGCCCTCCGCGGGCTTGAACCGGCCGCCCGAGATGCGGGTGGTGAAGCGGCGCAGCGGCTCTTCCTTCTGGTTGCCGATCACGCTGTCGTAGTCGGCGCAGGCGCCGGCGTCCGTCTGGTAGGCGGTGCCGCCGGGCAGGATCTGGCCGTCGGCGGTCGGCACGTGCGTGTGGGTGCCCACCACCAGGCTCGCGCGCCCGTCGCAGAAGTGGCCCATCGCCATCTTCTCGGACGTCGCCTCCGCGTGGATGTCGACCACAGCCGCGTCGGCCACCAGGCCCAGCGGCGCGGACTCCAGCGCCTTGTCCACGGCGGCGAAGGGATCGTCCAGGGCGTCCATGTGCACCCGGCCCAGGACGTTCACCACCAGGATGCGCTTGCCCTCCTGCGTCTCGAACAGGTTGGCGCCGCGTCCGGGCGCATCCGAGAAGGCGGAATAGTTCGCCGGCCGGATCAGGCGCGGCTCGCGCACGATATAGGTCAGCGCCTCCTTCTGGTCCCAGGAATGGTTGCCCAGGGTCAGGCAGTCGGCGCCGGCGTCGAACAGCTCGCGCGCGGTGCTCTCGGTGATGCCGAAGCCGGCGGCGGCGTTCTCGGCGTTGATGATGACGAATTCGAGCTGGAGCCGGCGGCGCAGGGCCGGAAGGTGTTCGGCCAGACCATCACGGCCCGAGCGACCCACCACGTCTCCGAAAAAGGCAAACCTCATCAGCGGTCCTTAGCCGAATTCCTGGTAGCCCGTCTCGGTCAGGATGGCGTCCAGGGGCTGATCGTGCGGCTCCATGGGGATTTCGGGCAATTCCTGGCCGGCGTAGGCCAGGCCGATCACGAACACCGGCTTCATCCGCCGCAGCGCCGCCAGGGTGCGGTCGTAGTGTCCGCCGCCCTGACCCAGCCGGCCCCCCTTGCGATCGAAGGCCAGCAGCGGCGCGAAGACCACGTCCGGCAGCACCGGCTCGGCGTCCAGCGGCGGCGCCGGGATGCCCAGGGCGTCCGGGACCAGCGCCTCGCCCGGGGCGTGGCGGCGGAACACCAGGGCCCCGTCGCGCGCCTGGGCGACCGGCAGGCCGACGCCGCCCGCCGGCAGCCGCGCCCACAGCGGCGAAGGATCGAGTTCGGAACCCGCCGGATGATACAGCGCGAAGCTCT
>NZ_JANINU010000279.1 GCF_024508875.1 Phenylobacterium sp. | reverse complement strand
CGGCGGCGCCTTCGCCCACGTGATCGGCTACGTGGCGAAGGTGAACAAGGAGGACATCGAGAAGGTCGCCAACCCCGACCCGATCATGCTCCACCCCGGCTTCCGGATCGGCAAGCAGGGCGTCGAGAAGGCGCTGGACGAGGCGCTGCGCGGCCGGGCCGGCGCTCGCAAGGTCGAGGTGGACGCCAACGGCCGCGAAGTGGGCCACGACCCGGACGGCGACATCCCCGCCGTCCCCGGCCACGAGGTGCAGCTCACCCTGGACGTCGACATCCAGAACCGCGCGCTGGAGGTGTTCGGGGAGGAGAGCGGCGGGGCGGTGATGATGGACTGCCGTTCGGGCGACATCCTCTGCATGACCTCGGCGCCCTCGTTCGACGCTAACCGGTTCGTGCGCGGGCTGACCGGCGCCGAATACCGGATGCTCGCCGGCTACGAACGCAAGCCGTTGCTCGACAAGTGCCTGTCCGGTCTCTACCCACCCGGCTCGACGTTCAAGACGATGACGGCGCTGGCGATCCTGATGGCCGGGATCAGCCCCGAGGATCGCGTGAGCTGCGGCGGGGGCATGAACTTCGGCGGCCGCTACTTCCACTGCCACAAGCGCGGGGGGCATGGGTCGCAGAACCTCAACGACGCGATCAAGAACAGTTGCGACACCTACTTCTATTCCATGTCGCTGCGGGTCGGGCCTGACCGGATCGCCCAGGCGGCGCGCGCCTTCGGCCTGGGCCAGACGTTCGACATCGGCATCCCCGGCCAGAAGAAGGGCATCGTTCCCGACCCGGCCTGGAAGAAGCGCTACTTCAAGAAGAACGAGGCGATGCAGCCGTGGTGGCCGGGCGAGAACCTCTCGTACGCCATCGGCCAGGGCTATCTTCAGGTGAACGCCCTGCAGCTCGCGGTGATGACGGCGCGGCTGGCCAACAGCGAGTACAAGGCGCTGAACCCGCGGCTCATCAAGTCGATCGGCGGCAAGGAGCTGCCGCGCGGCTCGGACGCGCCGGACCTGCCGTTCCCGCGCGAGCACATCGACCGCGTGCGGGCGGGCATGGCGGCGGTGACCGACGTCGGCGGCACCGGATACCGGGCCAGCCAGCTCGGGCTGGGCGACATCCTGATGGCCGGCAAGACCGGCACGGCGCAGGTGCGCAACTACGACAGCGGCGGCTCGCGCGGGAAGGGCGGCGCCTGGGGACTGCGCGACCACGGCCTCTTTGTCGCATTCGCACCGATCGACGCGCCGCGGTATGCCCTGGCGGTGATCGTGCAGCACGGCATGGGCGGATCGACGGCGGCGGCCCCGAGGGCGCGCGAGATCATGCGCACGGCGCTGCTGAAGGATCCCGAGCTCATCTCCCGCATCCAGAAGCCCTTGCCGATGCCGGAGATCACACCGGACACCGAGCTCGACACCGTGCCGGCGGTGTCGAACGTCGAGCGCACCGCCTGAGGCCCCGGCGATGACCCAGCCCGCCATCTTCTTCGAGGAGGTCAACGAGCGTCAGGGGGTGTTCCACCGTCGCACGATCATCCTGGGCGCGTTCGCCGGCCTGGGGATCGGGGCGCTGGGCGCGCGCCTGGCTTACCTCCAGCTCTTCGAGACCCAGCGCTACGAGAAGCTGGCGACGTCGAACCAGTTCAACTTCAAGCTCCTGCCGGCGCCGCGCGGTCTGATCGTGGATCGCAACGGGGCGATCCTGGCCGCCAACCGGCCGAATTTCCGGCTGATGGTCGCCCGCGACAAGGGGATGGACCCCGAGAGCACGCTGAAGACGCTGGCCGAGTTCGTGCCCCTGGACGAGGCGCGCCAGCGCCGCCTGCTGAAGGACATCAACAGCGCGCCGAAGCGGGCGCCCGTCCAGGTCATGGAAGACATGAGCTGGGAACAGTTCAGCGCGATCAGCGTGCGCGAGCCCGAACTGCCGGGCGTCACCGCCGACATGGGCGAGGTGCGGGTCTATCCGCACGGCGGCGCCTTCGCCCACGTGATCGGCTACGTGGCGAAGGTGAACAAGGAGGACGTGGACAAGGCCGGGCCGAACCCCGACCCGATCATGCTCCACCCCAGCTTCCGGATCGGCAAGCAGGGCGTCGAGAAGGCCTTCGACATGGACCTGCGGGGCCGGGCCGGCGCCAAGAAGGTCGAGGTGGACGCCAACGGGCGCGAGGTGCGCGAGGATTCCGACGGCGACATCCCGGCGGTGCCGGGCAAGACCATCGAGCTGACCCTCGACAGCGACGTGCAGCTCCGCGCCGAGGAGGTGTTCGGGGCCGAGAGCGGCGCGGCCGTCGTCATGGACGTGCGCAACGGCGACCTGCTGTGCCTGTTCTCGGGACCGAGCTTCGACGCCAACCGGTTCGTCCGGGGTCTGACCGGCGTGGAGTACCGCGCGCTGGCGCAGTACGACCACAAGCCGCTGTTCAACAAGGCGCTGACGGCGACCTATC
>NZ_JANINU010000278.1 GCF_024508875.1 Phenylobacterium sp. | reverse complement strand
CAGGTGCCGACCGACACCTCGGTGATCGGCGAGAAGGCCAACGCCACCCGCCCCGAGATCGAGCAGATCATGCTGTCGCCCCCCAAGGGGATGGAGGGCGAGGCGCTGGAGCGGGCGCTGTTCCTCTGCCGCAAGCGGATCGAGAAGCGCGTCGCCCAGGCCAACATCCAGCACTTCTACATCTGCTCGCTGTCGGCGCGGGCGCTGATCTACAAGGGGATGTTCCTCGCCCAGCACATCGACGAGTTCTATCCCGACCTGACCGACCCGCGCTTCAAGGCGGCGGTGGCGGTGTTCCACCAGCGCTATTCGACGAACACCTTCCCGGAATGGCGGCTGGCCCAGCCGTTCCGGATGCTGGCCCACAACGGCGAGATCAACACGCTGAAGGGCAACGTCAACTGGATGAAGAGCCACGAGATCCGCATGGCGGCCTCGGCGTTCGGCGACTACCAGGACGACATCAAGCCGGTGATCCAGCCTGGCGGCTCGGACAGCGCGGCGCTGGACAACACCTTCGAGGTGCTGGTGCGCGCCGGGCGCGAGGCGCCGATGGCCAAGACGCTGCTGATGCCCGAGGCCTGGAACAACCGCTCGGCCGAGCAGATGAAGGCCAGCCACCGGGCCCTCTACTCGTACTGCAACGCGGTGATGGAGCCCTGGGACGGACCGGCCGCGGTGTGCGCCAGCGACGGCCGCTGGGTGGTGGCGGGCAAGGACCGCAGCGGCCTGCGCCCGATGCGCGTGGCCCAGACCTCGGACGGCCTGCTGATCGTGGGCTCGGAGGCCGGCATGTGCCGCGTCGAGGAGAGCCGTATCGTCCGCAAGACCCACGTCGAGCCCGGCCGGATGCTGGCCGTCGACCTGGCCGAGGGCCGCCTCTACGACGAGGAGGCGATCCTGGACCGCCTGGCCGCCCAGCACCCCTACGACCGCTGGCTCGGCAACATGGTGGACCTGGAGGAGAAGATCGGCCCCGGGGTCGAGCCGCGCCTCTACGGCCGCGAGGAACTGGTGCGCCGGCAGGCGGCCGCGGGCGTGACGCTGGAGGACCTGGAACTGGTCCTGGCGCCGATGGTGGAGGACGCCAAGGAGGCCGTGGGCTCGATGGGCGACGACACGCCGCTGGCGGTGCTGTCCGACGGCTACCGGCCGCTGAGCCACTTCTTCCGGCAGAACTTCAGCCAGGTGACCAACCCGCCCATCGACTCCCTGCGCGAAGCCGGGGTGATGAGCCTGAAGACCCGGTTCAAGAACCTGGGGAACATCCTCGCCGAGAACGAGACCCAGGCCGACGTGTTCGTGATGGAAAGCCCGGTGCTGACCAACGGCATGTACGAGCGGGTGATCGCCGAGATCGGCGAGAAGAACGTCGCGCTGGTCGACTGCACCATGCCGATCCCGGCGGCGGACGCGCGCGGCGGCGACGCCCTGCGGGCCAACCTGGACCGTATCCGCTCGGAGGCCGAGGAGGCGGCGCTGCGGGGCTGCTCGACCATCGTGCTCAGCGACATGGCCTCGGGCGCCGAGCGCGTGGCGCTGCCGATGATCCTGGCGACCGGCGGCGTCCACTCGTGGCTCGTGGGCAAGGGGCTGCGCAGCTACGTCTCCCTCATCGTCCGCTCGGCCGAATGCCTGGACACCCACGCCTACGCCGTCCTGGTGGGCGTGGGCGCGACGGCGGTGAACGCCTACCTGGCGCAGGAAAGCTTCCTGGACCGGCAGGAGCGCGGCCTGACCGGCGAGCTGTCGCTGCGCGACCTGTGCCTGAACCACAAGAAGGCGATCGAGGGCGGGCTGCTCAAGATCATCTCCAAGATGGGCATCTCGGTGATCTCGTCCTACCGCGGCGGCTACAACTTCGAGGCCGTCGGCCTGTCGCGCAGCCTGGTGGCCGAGTTCTTCCCGGGCATGCCGTCGCGCATCTCGGGCATCGGCCTGGCCGGCCTGGAGGCCAAGGCGGTGGAGCTGCACCGCAAGGCCTGGGACCCGGCGGCGATCAGCCTGCCGGTGGGCGGGTTCTACAAGGCGCGCCGCTCGGGCGAGGCGCACGCCTTCGAGGCGCGGATGATCCACACCCTGCAGCGGGCTTGCGACACCGGCGACTACCAGATCTACAAGCGCTTCTCCGAGGGCATGCGCGCCATGCCCGCGATCCAGCTCCGCGACCTGCTGGACATCCGGACCGAGGCCAAGCCGGCGCCGCTTGAGGAGGTCGAGAGCGTCAACGAAATCCGCAAGCGCTTCCTGACCCCCGGCATGAGCATGGGCGCGCTGGCGCCCGAGGCGCACGGCGTCCTCAACATCGCCATGAACCGGATCGGGGCGAAGAGCGTCTCGGGCGAGGGCGGCGAGGACCGCACGCGATACCAGCCGCTGCCCAACGGCGATAACCCCAACTCGGCCGTGAAGCAGATCGCCTCGGGCCGGTTCGGCGTGACCGCCGAATACCTGAACCAGTGCCGCGAGATCGAGATCAAGGTCAGCCAGGGCGCCAAGCCCGGCGA
>NZ_JANINU010000277.1 GCF_024508875.1 Phenylobacterium sp. | reverse complement strand
CGCCGCGCGGTCGCCCAGCTTGAGGCCCGCGCCCTCACCCTCGACGCCAGCCTCGTCCGCGCCCTCGGCGGCGGCTTCCGCGCCTGACCTTTTCCAGAGAGTCCACACCATGGCCCGAGACCAAGGCCCCTCGGCGGACGCCGCCACCGCCTCCCCCCCGGCGACGTCCGCCCCTCCGCCGGCCGCGAACCCCCAGCGCGGTCGGCGGACCCGCCTTCTGCTGACCCTGGCGGCCGTCGTGCTCGGCGCAGCGCTGATCTGGCTTGCCTACTGGCTGCTGGTCGGTTCGCGCCACGTCGAGACCGACGATGCCTATGTCCAGGCCTCCAGCGCCCAGATCACCGCCCTGGTCAGCGGCCCGCTGGTCCAGGTCCCGATCCACGAGACCCTGACGGTGAAGCAGGGGCAGGTGCTGGCGGTGATCGATCCGGCGGACTACCGGCTCGCGGTCGAGCGCGCCCGTGCCGACCTGGAGCAGGCCGAGCGGCGCGTGCGGCAGTACTTCGCCAACGACGAGGCGCTGTCCGCCCAGACCGAAGCGCGTAACGCCGACATCGCCCGCGCCCAGGCCGAACTTCGCCGCGCCGAGGTGGAGTATGGCCGCCGCAAGGGCCTGGCCGGGCAGGGCGCCGTCTCCGGCGACGAACTGACCGCGGCGGAGACCAGCCTGACCACGGCCCGCGCCGCGCTGACCCAGGCTCGCGCCAACGCCACCGCCGCGCGCCAGCAGCAGCGCGCCGCCAATGTCCTGATCGAAGGCCGCGACGTCGCCGGCAACCCTGAGGTGGCCGCCGCCCGCGCCCGCCTCGCCCAGGCCGAACTGGACCTCGCCCGCACCGTGATCCGCTCGCCCACCGATGGCGTCGTCACCCGCAACACCGTCGAGGTGGGCCAGCGTGTCCAGCCCGGCGCGGCGCTGATGACCGTGGTTCCGATCCAGCGCGCCTACGTCGACGCCAACTTCAAGGAAGGCCAGCTCCGCAAGGTGAAGGTGGGCCAGCCCGTGACGCTGACCAGCGACCTCTACGGCTCGCGCGTGAAGTTCCACGGCCGCGTCCAGGGCTTCTCCGGCGGCACGGGCTCGGCCTTCGCGGTGATCCCGGCCCAGAACGCCACCGGCAACTGGATCAAGGTGGTCCAGCGGGTTCCGGTGCGCATCGCCCTCGACCCCAAGGAACTGGCCGAGCACCCGCTGCGCGTCGGCCTTTCGATGACCGCCGAAATCGATATCGGAGGCTAGGGCCATGTCCCAGGCGTCTGCCGCGCCCGCCCCGCTGACCGGCGCACGGCTGCTGACCGCGGCCCTGCTCCTGGGGCTGGCCAACTTCATGGTGGTGCTGGACACCACCATCGCCAACGTCTCGGTGCCGCATATCGCCGGCGGCCTGGCCGTCTCGCCCAGCCAGGGGACGTGGGTCATCACCTCCTATTCGGTCGCCGAGGCTATCACGGTGCCGCTGACGGGCTGGCTCGCCCAGCGCTTCGGGCCTGTGAAGGTGTTCGCCGCCGGGATGGCGGGGTTCGGCTTCTTCTCCCTGCTGTGCGGGCTCGCGCCCAGCTTCTCGATGCTGGTGGCGTTCCGCATCGCGCAGGGCCTCTGCGGCGGCCCGATCATGCCGATGTCGCAGACGCTGCTGCTGGGCATCTTCCCGAAGGACAAGGGCGCCCAGGCCCTGGGGCTGTGGAGCATGACGACCGTCGTGGCGCCGATCGCCGGGCCGATCCTGGGCGGCCTCATCTCGGACAACGCTCACTGGAGCTGGATCTTCCTGATCAACATCCCCGTCGCGGCCATCGTCGGCGTCGGCGCCTATCGCATGTTGATCCATCAGGAGCCCGCCACGCGGCGCATCCCCGTGGATTACGTGGGCCTGTTCCTGCTGGTGGTCTGGGTGGGCGCGATGCAGATCATGCTCGACAAGGGCAAGGAGTTGGACTGGTTCGGCTCGCCGTTCATCGTCGGCCTGGCCATCGTCGCGGTCGTCGGGTTCACAGCCTTCCTGATCTGGGAGCTCACGTCGCAGAACCCCATCGTGAACCTGCGCGTCTTCCGCCACCGCGGCTTCGTCATCGGGGTGACCACCCTCAGCCTCACCTTCGGCGCCTTCTTCGCCAGCGTCGTGCTGATCCCGCTCTGGCTGCAGACCACCATGGGCTACACGGCCACCTGGGCCGGCTACGCGGGCTGCCTGAACGGCATCCTGGCGGTGATCATGTCGCCCATCGTCGCCCGGCTGGTCGGCAGGTTCGACGTCCGCGCCCTGGTGTCGTTCGGGGTGTTCTGGATGGCCGGCGTGGCGCTTTGGCGCGCGTTCTACACGACGGACGCCACGTTCTGGGACATCGCCATCCCGCAGTTCGTGCTGGGCTTCGCCATGCCGTTCTTCTTCATCCCGACCACCAGCCTGTCGCTGTCCTCCGTGCTGCCCGAGGAGACGGCGTCGGCGGCCGGCCTGCAGAACTTCCTGCGCACGACCTCGGCGGCGTTCGCCACGTCGATCATGACCAC
>NZ_JANINU010000276.1 GCF_024508875.1 Phenylobacterium sp. | reverse complement strand
GCCGACGTGCGGGTGGTCGAGAAGATCGAGGACAAGAAGGCGGTGGAGCTGTGACCGCCCGGACGCGCAAACCCAAAGTCCTGACGCTGAAAGATGCGTTCGAGACCGAGTTCGCGCGTCGCGAGATGGAACGTCGGGCGCGCGAGGAGGCCGAGCGTCAGCAGCAGGAAGCCGATCTTGCCGGAGCCCAGGCGCTGTACGAGGCGGTCAGCGCCGATGGCGGCTTCCTGGCGGCCAAGAGCCTGACGGCGGACGTGCGGCGCTACACGGTCTCGGTCGACCACGACCGTTTCCGCATCGCCGCCTACTTCGAGGGCGGCAAGGCCAGTGTCACGCTGTCCGACAAGCGCGGCGGCGCCGGCTCGGCCACGCCCCGCAAGCAGGAGATCGTCGAGAGCGTCGAGGACGCGCTCAAGACCGTGGCCAAGTTCCTCGCCGATGAGACCCGCTAGAATGCTGTCCGTTTCCAACCTGCACGCTGCCGTCGAGGCCAAGGAGATCCTGAAGGGCCTATCCCTGGAGGTCCCGGCCGGCGAGGTGCACGCGATCATGGGGCCGAACGGCGCCGGCAAGTCGACGCTGAGCTATGTGCTGACCGGCCGGCAGGGTTACGAGGTGACCGAAGGCTCGGCTATGCTGGACGGCGAGGACCTGCTGGCCCTGGAGCCCAACGAACGCGCGGCCAAGGGCGTCTTCCTGTCGTTCCAGTATCCGCTGGAGATCCCCGGCGTTCCGGCGCTGACGTTCATCCGCACGGCTCTGAACGCGCAGCGCAAGGCGCGGGGCGAGGCGGAAGTGACCGCACCCGAGTTCCTGAAGCTGGCCCGCGCCAAGGCGGCCGAGCTGAAGATCGATTTCGACATGCTGAAGCGTGCGCTGAACGTCGGCTTCTCGGGCGGCGAGAAGAAGCGGATGGAGATCTTCCAGATGGCGATGCTATCGCCCCGCTTCCTGATCCTGGACGAGACGGACTCGGGCCTGGACGTGGACGCCCTGCGCATCGTGGCGGATGGCGTGAATGCGCTGCGGTCGCCGGAACGCGGCATGCTGGTGATCACGCACTACCAGCGGCTGCTCGACTACATCAAACCCGACCGTGTGCACGTGCTGGCCGGTGGCCGGATCGTGGAGTCGGGCGGGCCGGAGCTGGCGCTCGAACTGGAGCGCGAAGGCTACGAGAAGTACGCGAGGGCCGCTTGAGCGTCGCCTCCGCCATCCGCGAGCGCGACGTCTCGCAGCTTCCGGGCAAGCGCGACGAGGACTGGCGCTGGACCGATCTGCGTGGACTGATCCGCGTGGCGCCAGCGCCGTCGGCCGAGCTGGACCCGGCGTCGCTGTCGCGTGGGCCGTTCGATGCGCTGGCGCACGAAGTGATCGTGGTCGCCAACGGGAAGGGCGCAGCGCACATCGGCGTCGAACCCGGTGAAAACAAGGTCGTGGCCCTGCGCATCGTCTCGCGCGGCGACGGCGCCCATGCCGCCCGCGTCTCGGTGGATGTGGAGGTCGGCGGCCGGCTGACCCTGCTAGAGAGCTATGAGGGAGAGGGCGGCTATCTCGGCCACATCGCGCTGATGCTCAGCCTCGCCAAGGACGCCGTGGTCGAGCGCATCGTCTTGGCGACGGACGACGCCGACGGCGTGACGGTGAGCCAGGCCGAGGTGGACCTCGCTCCCGGCGCCGCGTTTGGCCAGTCGACGATTACGGACGGCGCGCGCCGCCAGCGGCTGGAGACGCGGGTACGCCATCCCGGCGGTCACGCCGAGCTGCGGCTGGATGGGGTCTACCTCCTCTCGGGCAAGCGCCACGCCGACCTGACGACGGCCGTCACGCACGAGGCCGTGGACGGGACGACCCAGCAGCTCACCAAGGGCGTGGTCCGCGACCAGGCCCGGGCTGTGTTCCAGGGACGCATCGTCGTGGCCGACGGCGCCGACCGGACGGACGCGCGGATGGGGCACCACGCGCTCATCCTGTCGGACCGCGCCGAAGTGGACGCCAAGCCGGAGCTGGAAATCTACGCCGACGACGTCTCCTGCGCGCACGGCAATACCGTGGGCGCGCTGGACGAGGACGCGCTGTTCTATGCCCGTCAGCGCGGCATGCCCGAGGACGAGGCCCGCGCTCTGCTGACCGAGGCCTTCATCGGCGAGGTCGTCGACCGCATCGCCTACGAGGCCGCGCGCGAGCTCGTGCGCGGCTGGGTGGCGGAAAGGCTGAGGGGCTGAGCATGGCCTTCGACGCCGAAGCGATCCGCGCCGAGTTCCCGATCCTGTCGCGCCAGGTGCACGGCAAGCCGCTGGTCTATCTGGACAGCGCCGCCTCGGCCCAGAAGCCGCGGGCGGTGATCGAGGCCATGACGCACGCGATGGAGTACTCGTACGCCAACGTCCACCGCGGCCTGCACACCCTGGCGAACGAGACCACCGACGCCTACGAGGCCGCCCGCAGGAAGGCGGCGGCCTTCATCAACGCCGACGTGAACGAGATCGTCTTCACCAAGGGCGGCACCGAGGCGGTGAACCTGGTCG
>NZ_JANINU010000275.1 GCF_024508875.1 Phenylobacterium sp. | reverse complement strand
GGAACCGGTCGTAGTAGCGCAGGACTGCCGGCAGCAGCCCCGCCGCGCCGTTGGTTGGCGCCGTGACCACCCGGCCGCCGGCGGCGTTCTCCTCGTTTACGGCCAGGGCCCAGAGGTTGACCCAGTCCAGCGCCGAGAGCGGGTCGGCGATCTGGCGGTCGGCGTTCTCGACCAGGTTGCGCCAGATCCCATAAGCCCGCCGCTGCACCTTCAGCGCCCCGGGCAGCACGCCCTCGGCGCGCATGCCGCGGTCGATGCAGGCGAACATGGCGCCGACGATCTCGTCCAGGCCGGCCACGATCTCGGCCTCGCTGCGGACGGTCAGCTCGTTGGCGGTCATCAGGGCGGCGATGCTCAGGTTGGCCGCCTCGGCCTGGGCCAGCAACTCGGCCCCGCTGTCGAAGGGGTAGGGCGTCGGCAGCGCCCGGTCCGGCGCGGTGTTGAGGCCGATCTCGTCCTCGTCCCGCACGAACCCGCCGCCGATCGAAAAGTAGGTGCGTTCGGCCAGCAGGCGGCCGGCGGCGTCGAAGGCCTCGAACTTCAGGGCGTTCGGGTGCTGGGGCAGGCGGGTCCGGCCCTCCCACGCGATGTCGGCCGCCTCGTCGAAGCCGATCTCGTGGCGGCCGCCCAGCTTCATCCGGCCGGCCGAGCGCACGGTGTCGACCACCAGATCCGCGGCGTCGGGATCGAGCGTCCGGGGCTCGAACCCGGCCAGGCCCAGGATCACCGCCCGGTCGGTGGCGTGGCCCCGCCCGGTCAGCGCGAGCGAGGCGTAGAGGGTCGTCCCGACCCGCGCCGTCCGCTCGAGGTCCGGTCCGAGCCGCTCCAGGAACCGCCCGGCCGCGGTCATGGGGCCCATGGTGTGGGAGCTGGACGGGCCGACCCCCAGCTTGAAGAGGTCGAAGACGCTGACGTTCATGGCCGGGAGGTAGCCTGCCGCGGGCGCCCGCTCAACTCATCGGATTGGCCGCCGGCGGCGGCTCGGGCAGGGGGATGAACTCGTCATGGTCCGCGTCCGGCAGCTTCATCCGCCCCGCCCGCCAGTCCGCCTTGGCCTGTTCGATCCGGTCCTTGGAGGAGGAGACGAAGTTCCATTCGATGAACCGCGGCCCCACCGGCTCGCCGCCTAGTAGCATGACGATGGCGTCGGTGGTCGCCGTGAACAGCACCGGCTGGCCGGGCTCGAACACGATCATCTGGCCGGCCTGGAACTCGCGGCCCTCCACGTCGACCACGCCCTCGGCGACGTACGCCGCCCGCTCGGGATACTCCGCCGGCAGTTGCGCCTTCGCGCCGGCGCGGAGGTTCCAGTGGACGTAGAACATCGGCGAGTGGGTCTTCACCTTGGCCTCGGCGCCGAACGCCTTGCCGGCGATAAGCCGCGCCCACAGCCCGTCGGGGCTCTCATAGGTGGGCAGGTCGGCCGGGCCGTGGTTGGCGAAGCTGGGAGCGGTCTCCTCCAGCTCGGTCGGCAGCGCCACCCAGGCCTGGATGCCGTGCATCTTGCCGCCGCGGGTCCGCAGGGTCTCGAACCGCTCCGAGTGGGTGATGCCGCTTCCCGCGGTCATCCAGTTCACCTCGCCCGGGTTGATCTCCTGGATCGCGCCGACACTGTCGCGGTGGGTGATGTGGCCGTCGAAGAGGTAAGTCACCGTCGACAGCCCGATGTGCGGATGTGGCCGCACGTCGACGTCGCGCCCGAAGCCCGCCTGAAACTCCACCGGCCCCATGTGGTCGAAGAACACGAAGGGTCCGACCATCCGGCGCTTGGCGAAGGGCAGCACCCGGCCCACCTCGAATCCGCCGAGGTCCTTGCGGCGCTGGTCGATGACGAGTTCGATCATGGCGGGCTCCCTGACTGCCGGTCAGGGATAGAGCGCCGCCCCGCGCAACGGCGCAACCACGCCGTTGCGATAGCGCGCGCGTCAGCCCTGCGCGCTCACATAGGGGCTGACGAGACCCAGAGGCGCCGCCGTCGTGTTCTTCACCGAACGGATCACGATCCGGCTCTCGATGTTCGAGACCAGCCCCAGCGACAGGATCTTGTCGCGCAGGAAATCGTCGAAGGCGTGCATGTCGCGGGTCACGATCCGCAGCTCGTAGTCGGCTGCGCCGGTGACGGTGGCGCACTGCACCACCTCCGCCAGCTTGCCGATCGCCTGTTCGAAGGCGTCGAGGTTGTCCTTGGTCGGCAGCGACAGCTTGACGGTGCAGTAGACTTCAAAGCCCAGCCCCAGCCGCTCGCGGTCAAGAATGGTCACTCGGCGCTGGATGACGCCCGCGTCCTCCAGCCGTTTGATGCGCCGCCAGCACGGGCTGGACGACAGTCCGACGCGATCCGCGATCTCCGCGACCGACAAACCTGCGTCGTGTTGGATCAGGTCCAGGATCTTGGCATCCACGGCATCGAGGACCTCGGACAACTTTTCCTCCTGTTTTCGACACGAGAGCATATTCTTTTTGCCCCGGAACCACCGCCCGGGGGCATGCTTTTGGCAAGCAATTGCGGCGCTCTTATATGATCTTGCGATCC
>NZ_JANINU010000274.1 GCF_024508875.1 Phenylobacterium sp. | reverse complement strand
TGCCGGTGCCGGTCGGGTCGCCGCCCTGGGCCATGAAGCCCGGAATCACGCGGTGGAAGACCACGCCGTCATAGAAACCTTCGCGAGCCAGCTCCTTGATGCGCGCCACGTGCTGGGGCGCCAGGTCGGGTCGCAGCTTGATCGTGACCGGACCGGTTTCCAGTTCCAGCAGGAGGGTGTTTTCGGCGTCCATCATTTCACCTCGACAGGGATGTTCACGTCGCAGGCCGTGAAGTTCGCGCCGGCAGCGGCTTGCGCCCGGGCGACCTCGGCCTTGAACCACTTTCCGGCCGGATCGATCACGCGGATCTTCGGCCGTTCATTCTCGGGCATATCGCTCAGGAGGCGCAGCCGTTCCATCTTGTCCTGCGGATCGGGGACCGGCTCGCCTACCTTGATCGCCTTGACCACGTCCTGGCCCGAGAGCACCCGGCCCCAGGCGGTGTAGTTGCGCTCCAGCAGCGGATAGTGCGCGCGCATCAGGAAGAACTGGCTGTTGGCCGAGTCCGGCGACTGGCCACGCGCCGCGCCGGCGACGCCCGGGCAGTAGAGCGCATAACCCGACACCTTCTGGTCGCGGGTCATGGGCGCCAGCATCATCGACTGGGTTGTCACCGGCAGGGCCTTGATGAAGCCCACCTCGGCCACGCTCTGATCGACCGCCAGCACGAACGGCATGTCGGCGCCGCGGCGGAACAGGAATTCGGCCTTCACGTCGGGCTGGGTCGAACCGCCCGTGCCGCGGTTCTCAGGATCGCCGGTCTGGGCCATGAAGTCGTCGATGACGCGGAAGAACGTCTGGCCGTCGTAGAAGTGCGCCTTAGCGAGCTCGCGCACGCGCTGGGTCCACAGCGGCGCGACCTCGGGGACCATCTCGACGACGATCCGGCCCTTGTTGGTGTCGATCACCAGCACGTCGTCCGGGTTCGGCGTGCGCCAGTCGGCGGCGGACGGCGCGGCGGGAGCCGCAGGCTTCGGCGGCGCGGGCGGAGCCTTCTTCTGGGCGACGGCCGTAGTGGCCAGGGCCGCGAACGCTGCGGCGAACAGGACGGTCTTCAACCTCATGGCGCCCCTCGTAGCGAGGTCGCCGCCGGTCCGCCAGCAATTAGGCGCGGCCGACCTTCTCCAGCAGGCGATCCTTGACGGAGGGGCTGACGAACTTGGTCACGTCTCCGCCGAGCTGGGCTATTTCCTTCACCAGCTTCGACGCAATCGCCTGGTGGCGCGGGTCGGCCATGAAGAACACGGTCTCGATCTCGCGATCCAGTTGCTGGTTCATCGCCGTCATCTGGAACTCGAACTCGAAGTCCGCCACGGCGCGCAAGCCGCGGACGATCACCTGGGCCCCCATCTCGCGGGCGAAATGCATCGTCAGGCCTTCGAAGGGCTGGACCAGGATCTCGGTCTGGTTCCGGAGGGGGTTCACCGCCTCCTCCACGATGGCCACTCGCTCGTCCAGCGAGAAGAGCGGCCCCTTGCCGGCGTTGATGGCCACCCCGATCACCAGCTTGTCCACCAGCTTGGCGGCGCGGCCGAGAATGTCGGTATGTCCGTTGTGGATCGGATCGAACGTACCCGGATAAAGGCCGACGCGGGTCATGCGGTTCAGGATCCCCAAAACTCGACCTTCGCCCTTTCGCCGCAGTGCGGCGTGTTGGCAAGCGGAAAACGACCTCCCGCAGGGTGAGGGTCGACGCGGAAGCCCCGGGCGTGGCCGAAGATTCCGCCTCGAACCCTATGCGTCGCCGGGTTCGGGAGCCTCCGGAGCGGCCTCGTTCAGGTCGTCGTCCTCTCCGGTGTCGGCCAGCCGCTCCACCGACACGACGTGCTCGTCGGCGCTGGTGCGGAAGATGATGACGCCCGAGGTGTTGCGGCCGACCATGCGCACCTGGCTGACCGGGGTGCGGATGAGCTGGCCCTGATCGGTGACGAGCAGGATCTGGTCGCCCTCGTCCACCGGGAACGACGCGGCCAGCTTGCCGCCGCGCTTGGTGAGGTCCTGGGCCAGCAGGCCCTGGCCGCCACGGCCCGTGCGGCGGAACTCGTAGGCCGAGGAGCGCTTGCCGTAGCCTTCGGTCGAGACCGTCAGGATGATCTCTTCCGCGGCGCCGAGCTGGGCGAAGCGCTCCACCGAGAGCGCAGCCTCGTCGGCGGCCTCTTCCTCGTCGTCGGGCGCCGCGACGTCCTCGACGTCGTCCGCCTCGCCGCTGGCGGCCCGGCGGTTGGCGTTCGACTGCTTCACATAGGCGGCGCGCTCGGCGGGCGTAGCCTCCACGGACCGCAGGATGGCCATGGAGATGACGCTATCGCCCTCGGCCAGACGTATGCCGCGCACCCCCGTGGAATCCCGGCCTGCGAAGACACGGACCTCATCCACGGCGAAGCGGATGCAGCGGCCCAGCGCCGTGGTCAGCAGGATGTCGTTCTGGTCGGCGTTGCACACGCCGACGCCGATGATCGAGTCGCCCTCGTCCAGCTTCATCGCGATCTTGCCGTTGCGCTTGATGCCGATGAAGTCGCTGAGCTTGTTCCGACGGACGTTGCCCGACCGCGTCGCGAACATCACGTCGTACTGGCCCCACGTCGCCTCGTCCTCGGGCAGTGGAAGGATGGACGTGATGCTCTCGCCCGGCTCGATCGGCAGCAGGTTCACCCAGGCCTTGCCGCGGCCCGTCGCCGTGCCGACCGGCAGGCGCCAGACCTTGAGCTGGAACGCCTTGCCGCCCGACGAGAAGAACAGCATCGGCGTGTGCGTATTGGCCGAGAACACCCGGGTGACGGCGTCCTCGTCCTTGGTCGCCATGCCCGAGCGGCCCTTCCCGCCTCGGTGCTGGGTGCGGTAGATCGCCAGCGGCGTGCGCTTCACGTAGCCGCCGTGGGTCACGGTGATGACCATGTCCTCGCGGGCGATCAGGTCCTCGTCCTCGACGTCGGCGTCGCCGTCGACGATCTGGCTGCGGCGCGGGACGGCGAAGGCGTCCTTCACCGCCACCAGCTCCTCGCGGACGATGGCCATGACCTTCTCGCGGGACGCCAGGATTTCGAGATGGCCCTGGATCGTGCTGGCCAGTTCGCGGGCCTCGCCGAAGATTTCGTCGCGGCCCAGGCCGGTCAGGCGCGACAGCGTCAGCGCCAGGATGGCGCGGGCCTGTTCGTCGGTGAGCCGGATCTCCTTGCCGTCCACCACGATGGTGCGCGGGTCGGCGATCAGCTCGACCAGCGGCAGCATGTCGCCCGCCGGCCAGTCGCGGGCCACTAGGCGCTCGCGCGCCTCGGTCGGGTCCTTGGACGAGCGGATGATGTGGATGAAATCGTCGATGTTGGCCACGGCGATGGCCAGCCCCACCAAGACGTGGCCGCGGTCGCGGGCCTTGGAAAGTTCGAACTTGGTGCGGCGCACCACCACTTCTTCGCGGAAGTCCACGAAGGCGGTGACCATCTCGCGCAGGCCCATCTGCTCGGGCCGGCCGCGGTTCAGCGCCAGCATGTTGACCCCGAACGAGGTCTGCAGCGGCGTGAAGCGGTAGAGCTGGTTCAACAGCACGTCGGCCGAGGCGTCGCGCTTCATCTCGATGACGATGCGCATGCCCTGGCGGTCGCTCTCGTCGCGCAGGTCGGCGACGCCTTCGACGCGCTTCTCGCGCACCAGCTCGGCGATGCGCTCGACCAGCGCGGCCTTGTTCACCTGGTACGGGATCGAAGTGATGATGATCGCCTCGCGATCCTTGCGGATCTCCTCGACCGTCGCCTCGCCGCGCATGATCACCGAGCCCCGGCCGGTCATCAGCGCCGTGCGCGGGCCGGTGCGGCCGATGATCAGGCCGCCTGTCGGGAAGTCGGGCCCCGGCACGATGTCCAGCAGGGCGTCCAGGCCGATCTCCGGATCGTCGACATAGGCCAGGCAGGCGTCGACGACTTCGCCAAGGTTGTGCGGCGGGATGTTGGTGGCCATGCCGACGGCGATGCCGCCCGCGCCGTTCACCAGCAGGTTGGGGATGCGCGACGGCAGGACGATGGGCTCCTGTTCCGAGCCGTCGTAGTTGTCCTTGAAGTCGACCGTGTCCTTGTCGAGGTCCGCGAGGATCGCCATCGCGGCCCGCGTCATGCGGCTTTCGGTATAGCGCATGGCCGCCGGCGGATCGTTGTCCACCGAGCCGAAGTTCCCCTGGCCGTCGATTAGCAGCAGGCTCATCGAGAAGGGCTGCGCCAGGCGCACCAAGGTGTCGTAGATCGCGACGTCGCCGTGCGGGTGATACTTACCCATCACGTCACCGACCACGCGGGCCGACTTCACATAGCTGCGGTCGGGCGTGTGCCCCTGCTCGCCCATCGAGAACAGGATGCGGCGGTGCACGGGCTTCAGACCGTCGCGCACGTCCGGCAGGGCGCGGCTGACGATCACGCTCATGGCGTAGTCGAGGTACGAGCGCTTCAGCTCGTCTTCGATGGCGATAGGGGCGATGCCCCCGGGCCCGTGTTCGGGAGGGGTCGTGGTGCTGTCGTCGGTCAAGGGAAGGAAACGCCGTTCGAATCGGACTGGTCAGGTAGGTGTTCCAATTAGCATCCGGAAGCCGGGTGCGCCACTTCGCGCGTACGCACGTACGTGTATGCGCGTGCGCGTGCGGCGCGTGCGGCAGGCCGCCTCAGGATCGGCCGCGCCGCGTGACCTGGACCACCCGACTGTCTAGTTTGCGCCAATGCCCCTCGCCGTCGGCCAGAACGCCCCTTGGTTCGTCACCCGGACCCCCAGCACCCCGGACTTCGCCTTCGAGACCGCGTCGGGTCGCTACGTGCTGATGCTGTTTCTGCCCGAAGAGCCCGAGGCGCGAGGCGCCGCCGTACGGGCCCTCGCGGCGAATCAGCGGCTGTTCGACGAGGTGAACGCCTGCGCCTTCGTGATCTATCGCGACCCGGCGCTGGAGGCCGGGCTGCGGGACGTGCGCGGCCTTCGCTGGATGATCGATGCGCGCGGCGCGATCACGAAGCGCTACGGACCCGAGCCGCATTGGCTGCTGCTGGATCCCACCCTGCGCGTCCTCGCCTCGGAGCCGATCGAATCGGCCGAGGCGATGTTCGCCCGGATCGCCGCCCTACCCCCGCCTGCGGCGCACGCGGGCGTGCCCCTGCACGCGCCGGCGCTGATCGTGCCCAACGTCTTCGAGCCCGAGCTCTGCGAACACCTGATCGCGCAGCATGAGGCAGACGGCGGGGCCTTTACCGGCGTGATGCGCGACGCGGGCCAGCGCACCGTGGCCGTGATGGACGACCTCAAGAAGCGCCGCGACATCTGGATCGAGGATCCCGAACTGCAGGCCGCGATCCGCGAGCGGCTGGAACGGCGCCTGTACCCGATGATCCAGCGCGCCCTGGGCTTCACCGCAACGCGCATCGAACGCTATTTGGTCAGTTGCTACGACGCCGCCGACGGCGCGGTGTTCCACCCGCATCGCGACAACACCACCCAGGGAACCGCCCACCGCAAGTTCGCCTGCTCGCTGAACCTCAACGGCGGCTTCGAAGGCGGCGACCTGCGCTTCAACGAGTTCGGCCCGGCCACCTACCGCGCGCCGCCTGGGGGCGCCGTTGTCTTCTCCTGCGGCCTGACCCACGAGGCGACTGCGGTGAAGTCCGGCCGCCGCTACGCCTTCCTGCCCTTCCTGTACGACGAGGCCGGCGCCGAGACCCTCGCGGCCTACAACGCGCGCGTCGCCGCGGCGGAGGCCTCGGCATGAGCGGCCGCTGGACCCTGCCGCCCCTCGCGCCCGGCGACATGGCCCCGGACTTCAGGGGCGTCTCGCGCCCGAACCCGAAGTTCCACTTTTCCACCGCCGCGGGCCGGTACGTGCTGATGGGCTTTCTGCCGCGCGACCCGAGCCGGCGCGAGGCCGCCTACGCCGCTGTGCGTCCGCTATTCCAGGTCTGCGAGAGGCAATCCGCCGCCATCTTCCTCATCGTGCCCCAGACGATCGAAGAGGGCGCTCCGCCGGACCGGCACGGGGTGCGATGGTTCTTCGATCCTGCGGAGGAGATCAGGCAGCTCTACCACGTCGGCCCGGAGGGCGGCTGGGCGTTGCTCGACCCGGCGATGCGCGTCATGGCGCTGGCGCCGCTGGAGGCGCCGGGCCCGGTGCTCGACCGCTTCGCCAACCTGCCCTCCGTCGACGACTACGCCGGCGTTCCGCTCGTCGCCCCGGCCCTCATCGTACCGCGTGTGTTCGAACCCGAAATGTGCCGGCGGCTGATCGACATCTACGAGAAGGTCGGGGGCCAGCAGTCTGGCGTCATGCGCGACATCGGCGGCCGCACCGTCGGCGTGATCGACAGCATGAAGCGGCGGCGCGACGTGAACCTGGGGTCGGACAAGGCCATGATCGCGGAGATTCACGCGCGGATCGAGCGGACTGTGGTCCCGATGATCGCCCGCGCCTACCAGTTCCGGCCCACGCGCATCGAGCGCTACATCGTCGCCTGTTACGACGCTGCGGACGGCGGATATTTCATGCCGCATCGTGACAACGAAACGCTGGGGACCGCCCACCGCCGCTTCGCTTGCTCGATCAACCTGAACGCCGAGGAATTCGAAGGGGGCGACCTGCGCTTCCCGGAATTGGGCCGCCGCACTTATCGCCCGCCGACCGGCGGCGCGGTCGTCTTCGCCTGCAACCTGCAGCACGAGGCGACACCGGTGACCCGGGGGCGGCGCTACGCGTTCCTGCCCTTCCTGTATGACGAGGCCGGCCAGGCGATCCGCGACCGCAACGCTGCGTTCATTGAAAGCGCCGGGCCATCGGAGCAGGCCGCGAGCTAAGCTGCGGTTCATCCGGGGCCCGTCACGCTGCCGCCGGAATCAGCCGTAGAGTTCGAGCCCGATGAAAGCCCTGCCCGCCCTCTTCGCCGCCATCTGCGTCGCCGCGCCGGCCAGCGCCGTGGCGGCGACCACGATCCTGCCCGGCTACTGGGAATCGACGAACCGGCTCCTGTCGCCGATCAAGCAGAGCAAGACCGAGAAGCGCTGCATCACCCCGGCCGATGTCGACAAGTTCCTCGCCGGCCCGTCCAACCGCCACTATGCCTGCACCTATCCCACCAAGGTGTTTTCCGGTGGGAAGATCACGCTGAAGGGGACTTGCGTCAGTAAGAAGGGCCGGAAGGTCGCGGTGAAGGGCTCGGGCGCCTACACGCCGACCAGCTTCAACCTCACCGCCGAGATCGCCACCGAGTTCCTTGGCCTCGACATTGCCGGCAAGGCCTCCACCGAGGCGCGCCGTATCGCCGACGTCTGCCCGCCCCCGGAACCCAAGTCGGAAGCCAGCGCGCAGTAGCCCGCGCCGCGCCTTGACAGCTTCGGCCGGGGCGCGTCCCTCAGGCGAGATGACCGACACCATCACCTACGCCGGCTACCTGGGCCTCGACCGCCTGCTGTCCGCCCAGCACCCCACCAGCGACCGCCACGACGAGCTGCTGTTCATCGTCATCCACCAGACGAAGGAACTGTGGCTCAAGGAGATCATCCACGAGGTGCGGCTCGCCAAGCGGCTGATCCGATCCGACGAGGTGGAGCCCGCCTACAAGGCCCTGGCCCGGGTCTCCCGCATCCAGACGATCATGACCCTCTCGTGGGACGTGCTGGCCACCATGACGCCCGCCGACTACCTCAGCTTCCGCGGGGGCCTGGGGACCAGTTCCGGCTTCCAGTCGTGGCAGTTCCGCACGCTGGAATACCTGCTGGGCCTGAAGGACGCGTCCTTCCTCGCCTTCCAGGACGAGGGCAGCGAGGCTCTCGAGGCGCTGAAGGCGGCGCTGGCGGCGCCCAGCCTGTACGACGACGCGATCCACCGGCTGGCCGCCCACGGCCTCGCCGTGCCCTCCGAGGTGCTGGGGCGCGACGTCACCCAGCCCTACGAGCCGACCGCCGCCGTTGAGGACGCCTGGCTCGCCGTCTATCGCGACACCGCACGCTATTGGGAGCTCTATCAGCTCGCCGAGAAGCTCGTGGACCTGGACGACGCCCTGCTCACCTGGCGGCACAAGCACGTGCTCACCGTCGAGCGCATCATCGGCGGCAAGCGCGGCACGGGCGGCAGCGAAGGCGCGAGCTACCTGCAACGCACCCTCCAGCGCCGCTGCTTCCCCGAGCTCTGGTCGTTACGGACCCGCCTCTGATCGCCCAGGGCCCCGCGCCGCTGAGGTTGCCGCCTCGCGCCCTCGCCGCCCATAGTCGAGCCGCCGCCCTTGGAACGGCGGTTGGCAAGAGGCCCCATGGCATGCAGCCTACGATGAGCCGCCCGTCACGGCCTGCCGACCGGTGACGAGCGAACGGGTCGCGAGCGAAAGGCCGACGGGTGGCGGAAGGTCCGCCACCGCGTTCTTCGCCTTGCTCGCGGTCCTGGCGATCCCGTTGTGGCTGGCGGGCGACCGCCTTGGCGTGATTGTCGCCCTTCGGATCCCGGCAAGCGACCTCGCCCTGGCGTTCGTACCCACGGCGGCGGCGCTCGTCCTCGAGGCGTGGCGCAGCGGCTGGAGGGCGCCTCTCGCGCTCCTCGCGCGGGCAGCCGATATCCGCGCCATCGGCCGCGGTCGATGGCTCGCCGCAACCCTCATGCTGGCGCCCTTGCTCTACCTGGCCACCTGGGCGATCATGGCCCTGGCAGGCGGCCAGGGCGCTCCGACACTGTCCGCCACCCGCCTCGCTTTGCTGTTCGCCCTCTTCCTCGTGCTCGCCGCCGGCGAGGAGGTGGGCTGGACGGGATATGCCCTGGATCCGCTCCAGCGCCGCTGGGGCGCACTGGGCGCCAGCCTCATCCTGGCGGTCCCTTGGTGGCTGGGCCACCTGCCGTCGATGCAGGCGGTCGGCGCGACGGCGGCCGACATCGCTTGGTGGGCCCTCGCCGCCCCGGCCCTGCGAATCCTATTCACCTGGCTCTACAACGGGACGGGCGGCGCCCTCGCCTCGGCGGTCATCTTCCACGCCCTGCTCAACCTAAGCCGGATCGCCACCTATCCCGCCGCGGGCCCGCACTACGATCCACGCTACCAGGCGGTGGGGTCGGCGGTCGCGGCCCTCGCGGCCGCGCTGGTCGTCCTCCGCGTCCCAAGCCTCCTGCGACGGCCCCAATAGAAAACGGCCGGCCCCGATTGGAGCCGGCCGTCCGGAAGGCGCGCGAAGGCTCGACGCTCTAGAACGGAATTTCGTCGTCGAGGCTGGCCGAGAAATCCTCACGCGGGGCCGAGCTGGATTGGCGCGGGCCCGACGAGAAGTTGCCGCCGCCGTAACCGCCGCCGTCGCCTTGCTCGGCGTCACCGCCGCGGCCGCCCAGCATGGTGAGTTCGCCGCGGAACTTCTGCAGCACGATCTCGGTGGAATACTTCTCCTGCCCCGACTGATCGGTCCACTTGCGGGTCTGGAGGGCGCCCTCGATGTAGACCGTCGAGCCCTTGCGCAGGTAGTTCTCGCAGACCTTCACGATGTTCTCGTTGAAGACCACCACGCGGTGCCACTCGGTCTTCTCCTTGCGCTCGCCGCTGTTGCGGTCGCGCCAGGTCTCGGACGTGGCGATGCGAAGGTTGGCGACCCGGTCGCCGGAGCCCAGCGAGCGGATTTCGGGATCAGCCCCGAGGTTGCCCACCAGGATGACTTTGTTGACGCTGCCCGCCATGTCGATCTGTTCCTTGGTTTCCGTAGAAAGCGAGTTCGTCGCCGCGCGGCAAGCTAGCCGTTCGCAAATCCGTTAACAAGCTTGAGTTCTATTTTTGTTCCGCACCCGGCGGAACCGTCCACAGCAGAATGACGCGCCGATCACGGCGTCTGCGGCATCGCCCCCGGGATCGCCAGCCGGCCGTCGCCCGTGCGCACCAGAGCCACGTATCGCGGTCCCTCGAGGGACGTCGAGGTGAAGACGCCCTCCTTCTGCAGGAACAGGAAATTCGACTGGTAGGCGCCGTAGATTTCCTGCTGGCTGCCGCCAAGGGTCAGGAACTTTATCCGCATGGCCTCGAGATTGGCCGCGCAGACCTCCAGGCTCTTTGCCTGCACCAGCTTGTTGTACTTGAGCGACCCGTCCTTCTGGGGAACGATGTGGTAGCAAATGCCCGCATCGCCCGGCGGCACGGTCTTCTTCGCGCAGGCGGACAGCGCCAGGGCGGCTACGGCAAGGACGAGGATCGGCTTCGCGGACATGCGCCGACCCTATCCCACGGGCGGAAGACTGCAATCGGGCGCTTGCGGCGCCAGGGTGCGGAAAGTCCGGTTGTCGTCCGAGATCTCGACCTTGCCGGCCACCAGGCGCAGCGTCTGGGCCCCGAAGCGGCCGTAGGTCGCGCCGCCCGGCTTTTCGCAGCGGCCGGCGAACAGGGTCTGGACACAGGCATTGAGGTCGCCGGCCTCTGGCGCGCGCCGCCAGCGGCCGCCGCCGTGCCGCCAGCAGGTCGCGACCGCCGCGGGGGCGTCCGTCGGCGTTTCGGCTTCCGCAGGCGGCAGAGACGACTCCTCGGTCGCGGAAGGCGCCCCCTCCTCCGCCGGCGGGAGCGGCACGATCTGCGCCCCGGCCTCCTGCGCCGCCGCCAGCGCGCCGGTCTCGTCCAGTCCCACGTCGAGGGCGTCCGTCGCGACCCCGTTGCGCCGCGCGCAGTCGGTCAGGCTGAGTTCGCCGACGAATTGCCCCTGGACGAAGCAGCGCAACGGCTTGCCTGGGTCGATCTTGCCGTCCTCGGCGCCGCTGGAATCGATCACCAGCCCGCCTTCGGAAGCTGGCGGCGGCGGCGCTGCGCCCCCGTCGCCCGAGACCAGGACCCAGGCTATCGCGCCCCCGGCGAGCAACGCCCCCAAGCCGCCCAGGAGGACAAGCGGGGGCCCACGCCGGGGCGGATTTTGGTCCGGCTGACTTTCGGGGGCCTTCGGAGGCGTCTCCATGGCGTCTCGCTAGCCCCCCGGCCCTCGGCTTTCAAGCGGTCTAGCCGCCGAGGCGTGCGAGGGCGGCCTGATAGTTGGCGATCTGGTTCGTGAGATAGGCCGGCACCGGGCCAGACGCGGACGCGGCGGCTGCCGCGGACTGGGCGCTCTTGGGCGTCGCCAGGGCCACCAACTCCTTGTAGGCCTTGCGCACGACGCCCATCGCCGTGGCGATGTCGGCGACGGTGTGTGCAATCTCCTTCGCATCGTCGAGGCTGAGATCGGCCTCCAGCCCAAGGCCGAAGATCTGTCCCTTGCCGTCCGCCGGTCGGCTGACGCCCTTGTCGTCGACCTCGGTCTTGCGGACGATCCCCTCCGGGATGCCAAGCAGTTCCAGCGCGTCCTTCCCCGTCTTCCCGGCCGCGAATTCGACGATGGTGCGATCGTTCAGCGGGGCGACGGTGATCTTCCGCGCTCCTTCCGACGTGCCGATCGTCACCTTGGCCTGGAAGCCGGTGGCGCGCTTTATCTTCTGGGCCAGGGTATCGACGGTGTCGTTGTTCTCGATGGTCACCGTCTGGAAGCGGCCGGAACCGACCCGCACCTGGAACTGGTCGCCCGGCCGCAGGCTGCTGCCGGCGGTGATGCGCTGGCTGTCCGTGAGATCCAGCGTGCCCTTGGGCAGGCCCAGGCGATCCAGCGAGCTGGCGCCCGTGTCGTCGATGGCGATGGAGCTCGGCGCGGCGTAGCCGTCCTTGCCCGTGAAGCGCCGTTGCCAGCCCACAGCGCCGGTGGCGGTGTCGATCTGGGCCAGGAAGCCGTCCTTCTTGCCGACCGCGGCCTGCCCTTCGACGTCGCCCGTCCCGGCTGAGCCGGCGATGTAGACCTTGCCGTTGGAGACGGTCAGCGCCGTGGCGCGATCGTCGCCAGCGCCGCCGTAGAAGGCCACCTGGCCGCCGGTCGAAAGATCTTTGGGCAGCCGCGCCACGAAGGCGTCGACGCCGCCGTTGTGCGCCGCCGCGCCCGAGGCGCCGCCGGCGAGGCCCGCGTTGGAGGTGGAGCCGGCGATGACCACGTCGCCGCCGTCCAGCGCCAGGCCTGCGATGTCGCCGCCCTGCAAGTCGCCGAGGTCTTGGGTCGACGAAAGGACCGGCTGGCCCGACGAGATGTCGAAGCGGCGCAAGACGGCGTGGCCGTTCTCGACGCTTGCGGTCACCAGGTTGGTCCCGTCCAGCACCATGCCGGCCGGGCGGTCAGCGCCGGAGCTGCCGAAGTTCATCGTGAAGGTGGCCGGCACCTTGCCCTTGGTCGCAAGGGCGGTCGAGGGCGGGCCGAAACCTTCGATGTAGCTGTCCCAGTCCCCGATCTGTGTTCCGCCGGGCAATGCCGACTTCGAGCGGCCGGCCACATAGACCATGCCGTTGTCGCCAAAGACCACCTGGCTGGCCTCGTCCGCCTGGCGTGCGCCGCGGCGCTGGGTCCACTCTTCCTCGCCGTCGGCGTTGAAGACGGTGACGAAGCTGTCCGTCTGGCTGGCGAAGGTGCTGTTCGAGCCGGAATTCAGGGCGCCTTCCTGAGCGCCGTTAAGGCCGCCGACCACCGAGCCGGCGATCGCCACCTTGCCCGTCGCCGAGACGGCTAGGCCAAGGCCGGTCGCGGTCTCGGAGGCGCCGAGGGTGCGCGTGTAGACGAGGTTGCCCGCCGGATCGTACTTCAGGAGCGCCACGTCCTGGCCGCCCTTGATCGCCTGGCCGCCCGTCTTGTTGACGACGTCGGCCAGCATGTAGACCGAACCGTCGGGTCCGACCTTGGTCTGGCGAACTGTCTTGACCTCAGGTCCCAGCGTCTTGGCGAAGGCGCGGCCGTCCACCCAGTTGGCGTCGTTCTGCCCCTGCACGGGCCCGTCGACGCCCGCGGCCGCCTCGGTCTGGAACTTCAGGAGTTGCTGGACCGCGCGGCTGTCGTTGGTGTCCACCTTGCCGTCCGGGTTCGGGTCGCCCACCGACTGCGACATGTAGACCGCCGGCGCGGTGGAGGCCGCGCTGAAAGTGACGGTCTCGCCATTGGGCTTGATCTTGAACGCCCACTGGTCCGGCCCCGGCCCCAGGCTGATGGTCTTGCCGCCCGCGGTGACCGTCTTCTCCGCCCCCGGCAGCCGCTGGCTGGCGAACCGCGTATCGACGCCGGCGTCCTTGAGCTTGCCGTTGATGAAGTTGATGACGTTGGCGACCGACCGCGTCTGCGTCCCCATGTCGTTGAGGTCGACATCGACGTTATAAGTCACGCCGGAGCGCTTGACTCCAATGGTGAATTTCACATCGCCCGCGAACTGCGGAACCGCGTCGTTGCTGGTTCCCGCGTAGATCGGAGCGGTCGTGTATTCGGTCTTCTTGGCGGCTACCGGAGCCGTGGTCTTGACGGTCGCGCCGACGTCGCCAGCGGTCATCCGGATCTTGTCGAGATCAGCGGCCTTCGCGTAACTAAGAATCTCGTCCAGCCCGCTCGAGAACGTCTTCTGCAGGCGGTCCTTCTCGATGCTGGTGAGGCCCTTCTTCTGGTACTGCTCGACCACGCTGTTGAGCGTCGAGAGCCCCTGGTACATCGAGAAGAGCTTGCGGTAGTCGTCCGACGCGCCGGGCAGGTCGAGCTGGGCCGCGTTCTCGTTGATGAACTTGCGCCCGGCCAGCACCGCCTTCACCGCCGCCGACGCCTCGGCGGGCGTCTGGGTCTGCGTCCAGGGGGCCGTAGGCGCCACCTTCTTGCTCGCACCGGAGCTCAACCCGGCCAACGACGACCCGCCGGACACGCCGTTCCGGGTGTTGTAGATGCCGAGCAGCAGACTGGGATCGATCGGGGTGACCATGGCGCTCTTCGGCGGCTAGCTAATCCGCCGCCTGCGACGGTAAAGGCGGCTTCGTTTACGGCTTGCTAAGACGCCAAAGAAAAAGGGCCCGGACGCCGCGCGGCCAGGCCCTTTCCTACGCCCCAACGGAAACCTGGAATTAGCCGCCGCGGAAGAGCTGCAGCACGATCTGCGGCGCCTGGTTGGCGATGGAGAGCGCCTGGGCGCCCAACTGCTGCTGGACCTGCAGACCCTGCAGCCGCGCGCTTTCCTTGGCGAGGTCGGCGTCGACGAGGTTGCCGACCCCGGCCTCAAGCACGTCGGTGAGCTTGGAGACGAACCCCAGGTGGGCCTCGATCTGCTTGCCCTGCGAGCCGAGGTTGCCCAAGGCCTGGTTGACCTGGGTGATGGAGGTGTTGAGCGAGGCGAGGACGTTGGTCGCGGTCGTCACGGAGGTGATCGACGAGGTGGCCCCCACAGTCAGGATCGAGCCGCCCAGGGAGAGATTCTGGGTCGACAGCGTGATCCGCTGGGTCGCCTCGGCGTTCGCCAGGAACTGGATGTTCGCGCCGACCGATCCGTCGAGGAGATTCGCGCCGTCGAAGGTGGCGTTCGAGACCACCTGGGTGATTTGCCGGAGGATCGCCTTGAAGTCCGAATCGAGCGCGGTGCGCGAGGGCGTGTCCAGCGAGGTGTCCATCGCGGCCACCACCTTGGACTTCAGGTCCACCAGCAGGTCGGAAATCGTTTCACCTGCGGTCATCGAGACCTCGGCGATCGACTGGGCTCGGTCCAGGCTCATCCGCACCGCGCCGAGCGCGCCGATGTCGGCCCGTTGCCCCTGGGCGATGGCCCATACGGCGGCATTGTCCTTGGCGTTCGCGATCTTGAGACCGGTGTTGACGCGGTTCTGGGTGTCGGCCAGCTCGTCGTTGGTCCGGTTCAGATTCTGAAGCGCGGTCAGCGCGGACTTGTTCGTGTTGACGCTGATCGTCATGTCGCTCTCCTAGCGGCGGGACGCCCTCGGATGCGACTCGCACCCCGGACGTGGCTTCACGCTAGGAAGCGCTGGTTCCAATATGGTTAACAAGATTAACGACGTTCGCCGCCGCCAGGCCGACCTGGGGCGGTTGGGACAATTTGTCCTGGGTTGCGCGAGGGGGGTGTCGCGTCCCTGCTGGATCAGGCCTTGGTGCGGACTACCGAGCCGGCTTCGTACTGGCCCGCGTCCTTCAGCCTCAGGACTTCGTCCCTGGGAAGCTGTTGGACGACCTCGCCGGTGAGCCGGTTGATGGTCTTGTAGATGAAGATACCGCTGGCTTGATCCTGTTCGATGACCAGTCGCGTCTCGACCGTGTCCTGACCCTTGCCGGCCGGCGGCTCGCTCTTGGCGGGCGCTACGGGCTGAAGCTGGGCCTTGGCGGACTCGGGCGCGGGCGTGATGGCCGCGGCCTTGGTGTCCATGTCTCCTTCCGCTGAACGTGCGTACAGCGCTCCAGGCTAAGGCGACCGGCGGACAGGGTTTCCCCTGCCCGCCGGCGCAGTTGAAGACCGCGGAGCCGCGTGGGCGGCTTCGCGGCGCAGGGCTTTAACGGAAGAGGCCCAGCAGGATCGACGAAGACTGGTTGGCGATCGACAGCGCCTGGACGCCGAGCTGCTGCTTGGTTTGCAGCGACTGGAGTCGGGCGCTTTCCTTCGCCAGGTCGGCGTCGACGAGGTTGCCGATACCGGCGTCGATCGAGTCCTGGAGCTTGTTGACGAAGTCCAGGTGCGAACCCAGCGCCTTCGAGCCGGTGCCGAGCTTGCTCAGCGCCGTCGAGACGTTGGTGATCGCCGTGTTGACCGTCGAGATCATGCTCGTGGCGGTCGTCTGCGTGCCGATCGAGGCCGAGCTGCTCAGCGAAGCGCCGAGCACCGAGCCGCCCAGGGACAGGTCCTGAGCAGCGACCGTGATCTTCGAGCTGGCGTCCGAGTTGGCCAGGGCCGCGATCGTGGTGCCGCCGTTCTTGACCATGTTGATGCCGTTGAATTCGGCGTTCGACACGGCCTTCCCGAGCTGGTCACGAAGCGCCTTGAAGTCTTCGTTCAGGGCGGTGCGGCTGTTGGTGTCCAGGGACGCGTCGGCGGCGGCCAGGGCCTTTTCCTTCATCTGAAGGAGCAGGTCCGAAACGGTTTCGCCGGCCGAAATGGCCACGTCCACCGTCGATTGACCACGCTGAAGCGACTCGCGGACGGCGTTCAACGACTGGGACGTCGCACGCTGGTTCTGGGCGATGGCCCAGACAGCGCCGTTGTCCTTGGCGTTGTTGATCTTCTTGCCCGTGTTGATCCGGGCCTGGGTCGTGGCGAGATCGTTGTTGGTCGCGTTCAGGTTTTGCAGCGCGACCATCGCGCCGACGTTCGTATTGACCGAGTTGGTCATCGTAGCAGTCCTTCTTTGTAGGATCCGGCGCCGTTCTGGCGGCCGGAGGGCGTTTTGCCCTGCACGACGAGCAGCAATTGGGGGGCCATTCCCGCGTTAACGGAATGACGGTCAACCGACTGAAACAATTGCGTTATTGGGTTGTAAGGGTTACCTTCGGCCGGCAAGATTTGCCGAGCAGAACCCCGTTGGGGCAAAAATTGCCGCGCCCAAACGGCAGTAATTGCCGGGGCGAAAAAGAGACCCCGGGCGGGCCGCGAAGCGCGCCCGGGGCTATGGAACCTACCTGAACAGACCCAGGAGGATGGACGACGACTGGTTGGCGATGCCCAGAGCCTGCACCCCGAGCTGCTGCTTGGTCTGCAGCGACTGGAGCTTGGCGCTTTCCTTCGCCAGGTCGGCGTCGACGAGGTTGCCGATACCGGCGTCGATCGAGTCCTGGAGCTTGTTGACGAAGTCCAGGTGCGAACCCAGCGCCTTCGAGCCGGTGCCGAGCTTGCTCAGCGCCGTCGAGACGTTGACGATCGCCGTGTTGACCGTCGAGATCATGGTGCCCGCGGACGTCAGCGTGCCGATCGAAGCCGTGGCGCTCAGCGAAGCACCGAGCGTCGAGCCACCGAGGGACAGGTCCTGAGCGGCGACCGTGATCTTCGAGGTCGCGTCCGAGTTGGCCAGGGCCGCGATCGTGACGCCGGCGCTCTTGACCATGTTGATGCCGTTGAATTCGGCATTGTTCACGGCCTTGGCGAGCTGGTCACGAAGCGCCTTGAAGTCTTCGTTCAGGGCGGTGCGGCTGTTGGCGTCCAGGGACGCGTCGGCGGCGGCCAGGGCCTTTTCCTTCATCTGAAGGAGCAGGTCCGAAACGGTTTCGCCGGCCGAAATGGCCACGTCCACCGTCGATTGACCACGCTGAAGCGACTCGCGGACGGCGTTCAACGACTGGGACGTCGCACGCTGGTTCTGGGCGATGGCCCAGACGGCGCCGTTGTCCTTGGCGTTGGCGATCCGAAGCCCGGTGTTGATCCTCCCTTGAGTCTTCGCGAGATCCGCGTTGGTCATGTTCAGGTTTTGCAGCGCGATCATCGCGCCGACGTTCGTGTTGACCGAATTGGCCATTGGTAGTCCTTCCATTCTGGAGGGGTTGGTCCGGACTTCTGCCGGCGGGCGATTTTTCGCCCACCCACGGTCTCGCAAGACGCGGGCCAGGATTAACCACGCTCAATTCGCCCTAATCGGCTGTTTTATATGCTCTTTTGGAAGAACATCGTCACGCGCCCGTCGGTCGCGGTTAGCCATGCGCTGCCGCCCGGCAGGAGTTGCCGACCAAGATTGCCGGGCATGAAAAAAGCCGCGGGGTCGCCGCGGCCTTCGTCAGTCCAGCGATGTCTTCGGCTCAGGCGGCGGCCTGCGACCCCTGGGCGGCCAAGCCCTGCATGATCATGCGGTTGATCTCGATCAGCGGCTCGAAATCCTCCTGGTTCCGGATGACCAGGGTGGTGTGCTTGTTCACCCAGATGCTCAGCGAAATGATCGAGGCGCGTAGCGGGGCGGGCAACTGGTTGCCGGTTCTGGCGCAGTCCGCGCCGAGGGTGGACCAAAGGCGACGGTTCCAGTCCAGCGCATCCACGCGCTTGGCGACCTCCGTCCGATCCAGTTTGGAGGCCTCCATCAGCGCGCGGGTGACCTGCGCGAACAGACGGTACTCCATGTCCCGCGGGTTCTCAGCCCGCGTGGCCGCCTGTTGATACGCCTGAAGGGACATTCCCCAGCCTTTCGTCTTCGTAGTCGATGAGCTTCCGGCAGAGCATCAGCGCCTTGTAGTACTCGCGCGCCATGCAGTGCTTGGAGATGTTCACGCACTCCGCCAGGACCGTGGGGTTCGCGATGACCCCCATGAACTCGGTCAGCCGGCGGACGAACTCGTCGTAGTGGCGTTCTGCCGAGCCCTCGTCGAGGTACATCATCATCACGGGGAAATAGATCCTCCGCGCGGGTGTCTGGACCTCTTCGGGCTGCATGATGTCCTTCTCGCGAAGGACCGAAGCCTTGTTCTGGAGGACGAGCACGGCCCGGCGATCGCCGTTCTGAACGACCGCGCCGTTCAGGACGAACTTCTCACCCGGCCTCAGTGACAACTTCAGCGGCAAGTCCCGCCCCCTGTTTTCGGAGCCCACGAACCGGCGAAGCGATTCGAATGAACCATATTCGCCCTCCTTGGCTCCGAACGCATCTCACGCTTACCGGCACTGCGTTAACGCGCGATTGCCATCGATTTTCACACCCAGCCTTAAGCGAGGATTAAGCATAACCGGCGCATCTCACGCTCGATCCTCCGGAGTTCCGCAGATGCCGCCCAAGGCCCCGCCCAGCGCCGTGTCCGCCCTTGCGCTCGACAGCGCCGCCGCACCCGCCGTCAACGTCGCGAAGCTGACGGGCGGCACGATGGGCCAGGCCGGCTCGAAGGAAGCCCTCTCGCGGCTGACCCAAGCCATGGACGAGTTGCGCGCCCTGGCCGTGAAGCCGATGCTGGATCGCGCGGTGGCCGCGCTGAACGCGGAACGCCACCAGGAAGGCGCCGAATGGGCGCTGAAGGCCCTGCACAAGGACGAGACCAGCGGCTTCGGCTGGTACCTGCTGGCGATCAGCCGCGAGCGCGCCGGCGATTTCGCCTCGGCCATTACCGCCTATGAGACGGCGCTGCGCCTGCTGCCCGACCATGCCGAGGTGGCCAACGACCTGGGCCGCCTCGCCTACCGCCTGGGCATGAAGGAACACGCCGAAAAGCTCTTCCGGCACTTCCTCGTGCGCTACCCGAACCATCACGAAGGCTGCAACAACCTCGCCTGCACCCTGCGCGACCGGCAGGCCTTCGGCGACGCCATCGAACTGCTGCGCCCAGCGATCGTCGCCAATCCGCAGGTCGCGATGCTCTGGAACACCATGGGCACGGTGATGGCCGAGCAGGGCGACTACGCGAACGGCGAGATCTTCTTCCGCGAAGCCGTCCGGCTGGATCCCGACTTCGCCAAGGCGGTCTACAACCTCGGCAACGCGCGCCTGTCGCAAGGCGACGCCGAGGAGGCGCTGCTTCTCTGCGAGAAGGCCCTCACTTACCCCATGTCGGATGACGAGCGGCAGATGATGCGCCTGTCGCTCTCGACGATCCTGATCGCCCTCGGCCGAATCGGCGAGGGCTGGGACGTGTACGAATCACGCCTGCACCCTGCCCATCCCGACGTCACCCACTTCCTCGTGGACGCTCCAGCCTGGTCGCCCGGCGCGGACCTTGCCGGCAAGTCGCTGCTGGTGGTCGGAGAGCAGGGTCTGGGCGACGAAATCCTCTTCGCCAACCTGCTGCCGGACGTCATCGAGGCCCTGGGGCCCCACGGCCGCCTGACACTGGCGGTCGAGCCTCGTCTGGTTCCGCTGTTCCAGCGCAGCTTTCCCACCGCGGTCGTCGGCGCCCACGCCACCTACCTCAAGGCGGGCCATACCTACCGCACCCTGCCGTTCGTCGACGACTTCAAGACCTTCGACCTGTGGACGCCCATGGGCTCCCTGCTCCGCGAGTTCCGCCGCTCCACTGCCGCCTTCCCGGACCGGGTCGGCTTCATGACGCCCGATCCCGACCGGGTGGCGCACTGGAAGCGCGAACTCGAAAAGGCGCCGGACGGCGTGAAGGTCGGCCTTCTCTGGAAGAGCAATATCCAGAACAGCGCCCGCCACCGCTTCTTCTCGCCGTTCGACGACTGGGCGCCCGTGCTGAAGGCCAAGGGTGTCTCGCTGATCAACCTGCAATACGGCGACTGCGCCGCCGAGATCGAGCAGGCGCGGCGCGACTATGGGGTCACGATCTGGACTCCGCCCGGCATCGACCTGAAGCAGGACCTCGACGACGTCGCCGCGCTCTGCTGCGCCATGGACCTCGTCGTCGGCTTCTCCAACGCGACGCTGAACCTCGGCGCCGCCTGCGGCGCGCCCACGTGGCTGATCTCGGTGCCCGGCGCCTGGACCCGGCTCGGGACGCCCCGCTACCCCTGGTATCCCCAGGCGCGCACCTTCACCACGCCGGCCTTCGGCAACTGGGCTCCGGTGATGGAAGCGGTCGGCGAGGCCCTCGAAGCTTTCGCGGCGGAACACTGACCCGTTCCAGGGATTGATCGCGGGAGCGCCGGCCGGCGCCCAACGCGAGGAGTTCCCAGATGTCAGAAACGCCCGACCTTGACGGCCAGGAAGGCGCCGAAGCGTACGACGCCCTGCTCGACGACGACGGCTCGAGCCTGGGCGAGGAACGCACGTTCGAGGAACTTCCGGACGTGGAGGACCTCACACAAGTCGACGGCGACCGGGACGAGGACGAGGCCCTGGCGCTCGACGCCGACGAATTCGACCCCGATGCGGTGGACGACGCCGACACCGAGGAAGACGACGAGCTCGACTACCGGGCCGCGACCAGCGAGCGCGAGGACGACCTGGACGGTCTCGGGCCCGATGACAGCTACGACGACGCACGGATCGCGCGCAGCGAGGTCGATGGGCTGGCCGAGACGCGCGACGCCCAGTCCGTGGAGGGCGGCGAGGATGACGTCACGGATTTCGAAGCTCGAAACGTCGACGACGCCGATCTCCAGGACCTGGACTATAGCGGCCCTGACGGGCGCGCGAAGCCTTAGCTGAGATCGAAGCCCTTCTCGCGCAGGCGGCGCAGGCTTTCGGGCCGCTGCGCCGCCCAATCCTCGGCCAGCAGGCCCAGGCCGACCACGTCGAGGGGGCGGCCATCCTTCCAGACATGGGCCCGAAAGAGCGCCTCGCGGCGGAAGCCGAACGACTCGTGCAGCTTCCAGACCGCCTCGTTGCCGACCAGCACCTCGCAGCACAGCTTGTTGAGCCCATGGTCGCGGAAGACGTGCTCGATCACCTGGAACTCCACGTAGGCGCCGACCCCTTTCCCGCGGGTGGATGGATCGGCCAGATAGTAGGCCCAGGAGCATTTCCGGTGCTGCGGCGCGATATCGTAGAGGTTGGTCAGGCCTACGGGCAGGCCATCGAGCTGGATGATCCAGTACTTTCGCGCCGGATCGGCCAGGGCGGCGTTGAACCAACGATCGTGCTCGGGCTCGGAGATCTGGTGGTCGCTGTACATCCAGGCCGAGATCTCGGGCAGGTTCCGCCACGTACGGAGACGGGCCTTGTCGGACCCCTCGACGGGGCGCAGCAGGATTTCCGGCGCGCTCATGCCGCAGCCCCCGAACTGTTGTGCTCCAGAGCCTCGACGTCGGCGCTCGTGAAGGCGGGATTGAGCGGATAGAGGCGTTCGTACACGTCGCGCACGAACGCCAGGTCTTCCGGGAAATCCACCGTCCAGCGCAGGTGCGCCCGAGACGGCGACTGCGAGAGGTAGGCCAACCGGAAGCGGTCGGGCCGGCGGTAGATGAACGGCGTCACGTGCTCGCGCTCATAGGGATCGGCCGCTTCCCGGCACGCCGCCTCCAGCGCGGCGCGCGTCATCACCTCGGTGTCGAGGCCGTGCGGATAGGTGCGAACCGCCGGCGTGTTGCTGGCGTAGTCGGCGCCCGCGGCGCGGAAATGATCGATCGTGGCGTCGATCACCTGCGGATCGGTCAGGGGGCAATCGGCCGTCAGCCGTACGACCGTATCTGCCTCGGGAACAAGCGCCATGGCGCCTGCGAACCGGTCCAGCACGTCGGCCAGCGACCCGCGGAACACCAGATGCCCCAGGCCTTCCACATAGGCCGCCAGGGGGTCGTCGGAGGCGTCGGTGCTGGTGGCCACCACGATGCGGCCGATGCGCGCAGAACGGCCGAGCCGCTCGAGCTGGCGACCGATCATGGGCTCGCCCAGCACGGACGCCATCACCTTGCCCGGCAGCCGGCTGGACGTCATCCGCGCCTGTAGGATCGCCAGGTTCAAGTCCGATGACCTCGTGGAAGCGGCCTGCGCCCCAAGGACTATTCCGCGTCCTCCCGGCGGGCAATGGCCCCAGGCCTTCCCTTACGTCCGGGCGAACGCGCTTGAACATCCGGTGCAGGCCTATAGTCTGCGGCCAGACAAACAACTGTTCGAACGTGGGCTTGGCGCCCGCGCGGGGAGCCTAGATGAGCCAGCGTTTCGAAGGGACCGACAACTACGTCGCCACCGAAGACCTGAAGGTGGCCGTGAACGCCGCCATCGCCCTGGAGCGTCCGCTCCTGATCAAGGGCGAGCCGGGCACCGGCAAGACGGTCCTCGCCTATGAGATCGCCAAGGCGCTCGGCTCGGACCTGATCACTTGGCACATCAAGTCGACCACCAAGGCCACCATGGGCCTTTACGAGTACGACGCGGTGAGCCGCCTGCGCGACAGCCAGCTCGGCGACGAGCGGGTCAAGGACATCAAGAACTACATCAAGAAGGGCAAGCTATGGGAAGCCTTCGAGCACCAGGGCCGTCCCGTGCTGCTGATCGACGAGATCGACAAGGCCGACATCGAATTCCCTAACGACCTCCTGCAGGAGCTCGATCGGATGGAATTCTACGTCTACGAGACCAACGAGACGATCAAGGCGGCCGTCCGCCCGATCGTGATCATCACCTCGAACAACGAAAAGGAACTGCCGGACGCCTTCCTGCGCCGCTGCTTCTTCCACTACATCCGCTTCCCGGACTCGGAGACGATGCAGGAGATCGTCGACGTCCACTATCCGGGGATCAAGAACAAGCTGG
>NZ_JANINU010000273.1 GCF_024508875.1 Phenylobacterium sp. | reverse complement strand
CGCTGGCGGGCCTCGATCCTGTCCGCATTGTGCGACATGAACGAAAGAAGAACATCAGGCTCCGGGCGGAGTCAAAGTTGTTCTTCGCTTTCTTCCTGCTCGTCATGGCCGGGCGTGTCCCGGCCATCCAGACGCGCGGGCGGAACGGGCGTGCGCACGGCCTGGCCATCGGCGCTTCTGGATCCCCGGGACAAGCCCGGGGATGACGAGCTGAGAGGGGGGGGCCTCTCGGTCACACGCCGTTCTGCTTGAAGAAGGCCAGCATCCTGGCCCAGCCGGCCTCGGCGTCGGCCTTGCTGTAGGAGGGGCGGTAGTCGGCGTGGAAGCCGTGCTGGGCGCCGGGGAAGACGACGATCTCGCTGGACGTCTTGCCGGCCGCCTTCAGCGCCTCGCGCATCTTGTCGACGTCGGTCAGCGGAATGCCCTGGTCCTTCTCGCCATAGAGGCCCAGCACCGGGGCCTTCAGGTCGCCGACGAGGTCGATCGGGTTCCGGTTGCCGGTGTCCGCCGGCGACATGTTGCCGGTGAGGCGGCCGTACCAGGCGACGCCGCACTTGAAGCCCGGGATGCGGGCGATGGATTCCCAGACCACGGCGCCGCCCCAGCAGAAGCCGGTGATCGCGAGACGCTTCGCGTCGGCGAACGGCTGGGCCTTCAGCCAGGCGACGGCCGCCTGGGTGTCGCCGGTCATCTGGGCGTCGGTGGCCGTGGCGACGATCTTCATGATCGCGGCCCGGTCCTCGATGGCCGAGGGGTCGCCGGCGCGGACGAAATAGTCCGGCGCGATGACCACGTACCCGGCCTTGGCCAGCCGTCGGCAGGTGTCGCGGATGTATTCGTGCAGGCCGAAGATCTCGGAGACGAGGATCACGCAGGGATGCTTGCCGGCCTTGATCGGGCGCGCCACGAACGCCGGGATCTCGCGGTCGGCCGCCTTGATCTGGACCATCGACTGCACGAGGTCGTCGGCGCTGGTCTTGATCGGCTCGGCCTGGGCCGACCAGGCGGCGACGGCGTAGCCGCCCGTCAGCGCCAGGGTCAGGCCGCGGCGCGACAGGTGCAGGTCCTGCGGGCGCGTGCCGTCGGGGCGGGTGAGCGTGACCATGGGCGTGTCCTCGTCGTCGTTTTTGCGGGATGATCGCCACGGAACCGGTAGGCCCGCCCCGCGTCAACCGCATGATGAGCAACGCGCGAATGAAACCGCTCTCGTGGCGCCGCATGACCGCCGGCGAGCGGAGTCTTGCCGTCGAGATGTTCGGCGCCGGGCTGGACGCCGGCCGGGTGCGGATCCTGGCCCTGCCCGTCTGGCGGCGCGCGTTCGTCGCGGGCCCGGCGCTGATCGTCTGGCCGGCGATCGCCGCGCGGCCCGATTTCGCGGCCCCGGAGGTCCCGCTGCGCACCCAGGCGGTGTTCGTCCACGAACTCACCCACGTCTGGCAGGCGCAGCATGGGGTCGCCCTGGTTTTGGCCAAGATCAAAGCCGGGGACAGCGAGCGGGCCTATGCCTACGATCTCGAACAGGGCAGGCCGTTTCCGGCGATGAACATCGAGCAGCAGGCCATGGTCGTGGAGCACGCCTTCCTCGCCTCGCGGGGCGGCGAGACGCCGCACGCGGCCGAGGTTTACGCTGCGGCGGCGGCCAACTGGAGGCGGTCGTGAGTCATGCCCTTGATCGGATTAGGGGCTTTCGGCCTTGCAGGGCCGGCAAATTCCCCCATATCGGCACTCGACGATGGCTTCCGTGAACGGAAAGCGGGGCCGGAGCTCAACAATCGAACCCGGGGGCGTCGCAATTCCTGGGGCGCTTCATTAGAAGGCCCGCACCGCGACGTTCGCCACACAAGGAGCGAGTAGACCTAGGCTATGAGCAAGATCATCGGCATTGACCTCGGCACGACCAACTCGTGCGTGGCGATCATGGACGGGAAAACCCCGAAGGTGATCGAGAACGCCGAAGGCGCGCGGACCACTCCCTCGGTCGTGGCCTTCATGGATGACGGCGAACGCCTCGTCGGCCAGCCGGCCAAGCGCCAGGCGGTGACGAACCCGACCAACACCCTCTTCGCGATCAAGCGCCTGATCGGCCGCAACTTCTCCGACCCGATGGTCGAGAAGGACAAGGGCATGGTGCCCTATGAGATCGTGAAGGGTCCGACCGGCGACGCGTGGGTGCGCGCCCACGGGAAGGATTATTCGCCGCAGCAGGTGTCGGCCTTCATCCTGCAGAAGATGAAGGAAGCCGCCGAGCAGCACCTCGGCGAAAAGGTCGAGAAGGCGGTGATCACCGTCCCGGCCTACTTCAACGACGCCCAGCGCCAGGCCACCAAGGACGCCGGCAAGATCGCCGGCCTGGAAGTCCTGCGCATCATCAACGAGCCGACGGCCGCCGCGCTGGCCTACGGCCTCGAGAAGAACGACGGCAAGAAGATCGCGGTCTACGACCTGGGCGGCGGCACCTTCGACGTGTCCATTCTCGAAATCGGGGATGGCGTGTTCGAAGTTAAGTCGACCAACGGCGACACCTTCCTGGGCGGCGAGGACTTCGACCTGC
>NZ_JANINU010000272.1 GCF_024508875.1 Phenylobacterium sp. | reverse complement strand
CCGGCGCCGGCGGCGTCGGGCGAGAACTCGCCCAGGTCCTGCAGGCCGGTGTGGATGTGGCGCAGCTCGGCGCCCAGATGCAGGGCCAGCCGCAGGCGCAGCGCCTCGCGGGCCTCGTGGATCGCCGCCGGGTCGACCGGGGCGCGCAGCAGCGCCAGGTCGCCCTCGGACGGCAGCGACAGCAGCAGCGCCTTGAAGGCCGGGTCGGAGGCCTGGTCCACCAGAGCGCGGCCGACCGCCTCGGCGTAGCGCTCCTCGCCGACCTCGTTGGGCTTGCCGTCGGCGCGGGCGAGGATCAGGTCGGCGGCGAGGTCCTGGCCGGCTTCCCAGCGGTTGAAGAGGTCGGGGTCCGAGGCGAGCTGGACGTAGCGTTCCTTGGGCTCGGCGTCGGTCTTCATCACGACCGGGGCGGAGAAGCCGCGCAGCGCCGAGACCACCGGCATGCTGTCGACGCCGGTCAGGGTGACCCTCAGCTCGGGCTTGTCGAGCATGACGACGGTCTCGTCGGTGGCGCGGCCATCGCGCTCGAAGGCCAGCGTGCGGCCCTCGTGGTCGAGGAGGCCCACGGTCACCGGGATCGGCACGGGACGCTTGGTCGGCTGGCCGCTGGTGGGCGGATTGTTCTGGGTGAGGGTCAGTTCCAGAGACTTCGCCGCTTCGTCGTAGCGGCCCGCCACCGTGATGCGCGGGGTGCCGGCCTGCTCGTACCAGGCGAAGAAGTCCGACAGGTCGCGCCCGGACGCCTCGGCGAAGCATTCGATGAACGCCTCGACCGTGGTGGCATGGCCGTCCCAGCGGTCGAAGTAGAGATCCATGCCCTTCCGGAACGCTTCGGCCCCGATCAGGGTCTTGAGCATGCCGATGACCTCGGAGCCCTTCTCGTAGATCGTGGCCGTGTAGAAGTTCTCGATCTTCATGTAGGCGGACGGCCGCACCGGGTGGGCCAGGGGTCCCTGGTCCTCGGAGAACTGGCGGCTGCGCAGGGTCTTCACCGCCTTGATGCGGGCGACCGCGTGGCCGCGCATGTCGGCGCAGAAGCCCTGCTCGCGGAAGACGGTGAGGCCCTCCTTCAGGCAGAGCTGGAACCAGTCGCGGCAGGTGATGCGGTTGCCGGTCCAGTTGTGGAAGTACTCGTGCGCCACGACGGCCTCGATCCGCTCGTAGTCGACGTCGGTGGCGGTGTCGGGGTCGGCCAGCAGCAGGGACGAGTTGAAGACGTTGAGGCCCTTGTTCTCCATGGCCCCGAAGTTGAAGTCGCGGACCGCCACGATCATGAACAGATCGAGGTCGTACTCGCGGCCGTAGGCCTCCTCGTCCCATTTCATGGAGCGTTTCAGGGCGTCCATTGCATAGGCGGCGCGGGGCGCCATGCCGGTGTCGACGTAGATCCGCAGGTCCACCGTCCGGCCGCTCATGGTGACGAGCTTGTCCTCCAGCACGTCCAGCTCGCCGCCGACCAGGGCGAAGAGGTAGCAGGGCTTCGGGAAGGGGTCGTTCCAGACGGCGAAGTGGCGACCCCCAGGCAGGTCGCCCTTGTCGATCAGGTTGCCGTTGGCCAACAGGTGGCGGAATTTGCGGTCGGCCTCGATCCGCACCGTGTACCGCGACAGCACGTCGGGCCGGTCGGGCCAGAAGGTGATCTTGCGGAAGCCCTCGGCCTCGCACTGGGTGCAGAAGCGGCCGCCGGACATGTAGAGGCCTTCGAGGGCCTTGTTGTTCTCGGGGTCGATCTCGACCTCGGTCTCCAGGACGAACGCGTCGGGGCAGCCGGGGATCGTGAGGAACTCGGCATCGATGGTCCGCTCGCCCTCGCCCAGGACCCGGCCGTCGATGGCCACCGCGATCGGCTTCAGCCGCTCGCCGTTGAAGACCAGCGGGTCCTTGTGGTCGCCGTTGCGGCGCACCGCCAGCTTCGCCTTCACCCGGGTGGTGTTGGGCTGCAGGTCGAAGGTCAGCCAGACCTCGTCCACGAGGAAGGCGGGCGGGCGATAGTCGGTGAGCCGGATCGGCTGGGGCGTTTCGGTGCGCATGACGCCCATCTAGGCGCGCGAGTTGGGCGGCGCCAAGGCGCAGAGGAGCAAGTTTCGGCCCGAGCGTCGGCTGGACGATGGACAGAACCGTGTTATCCAAATGTAGATTCGCCGCGTTGGCGGCTGGGGGCTTGGGGCGGTGCCGACCTACAGGATTTATCACGTCGGAAACGGCGGGCGTCTGCGCGTGGGCGAGAGCTTCTCGGCGGCGGACGACGACGCGGCGATCGCCACCGCGCGGCCGCAGCTCGCGCGCGGCCAGGCGGCCGAGCTCTGGGAGTGGGGCCGGCCGGTGGGCCGCTTTTCGCGCGACCACGAGTTCATCCCCGACAGCCGGTAGCGGACACGCGTTCGCGGCCCGGCGCGCGGCTTCGCGGCGGGTTCGGGCCTTTGCGGGGCGTGGTGACGGTTGGAGGTTTGGCGCCAGGGCGGCGGGCGCCCGGGAATGGATTCCCGGATCAAGCCCGGGGATGACGAGCGATTTGGTGAGGCGGCGTCAGCTCGTGTCGTCGTCGGGGTCTTCGCCG
>NZ_JANINU010000271.1 GCF_024508875.1 Phenylobacterium sp. | reverse complement strand
GACTTCACGTTCGTATCGACTGCGGGCGGCGCGTTTCTTGAATGGATGGAAGGCAAGGAGCTGCCCGGCGTGGCGGCTCTGAACCGATAGGATACAGGTGGGGACCTGATGGCCAGGATTACGCTTCGACAGCTTCTCGATCACGCGGCCGAGCACGGCTATGGCGTGCCCGCGTTCAACATCAACAACATGGAACAGGCGCTGGCGATCATGGAGGCCGCGGAGGCCACCGACTCGCCGGTGATCATGCAGGCGTCGCGCGGCGCCCGCTCCTACGCCAACGACATCGTGCTGAAGCACCTGATCGACGCGATGGCCGAGATGTATCCGGACATCCCGATCTGCATGCACCAGGACCACGGGAACAACGAGGCCACCTGCGCCACGGCGATCCAGTACGGCTTCACCTCGGTGATGATGGACGGCTCGCTGAAGGCCGACGGCAAGACGCCGGCCGACTACGACTACAACGTCGAGGTCACCCGCAACGTCGTGAACATGGCCCACTGGGTCGGCGCCTCGGTCGAGGGCGAGCTGGGCGTGCTGGGCTCGCTCGAAACCGGCATGGGCGAGAAGGAAGACGGCCACGGCTTCGAGGGCAAGCTCAGCCACGACCAGCTCCTGACCGACCCCGACCAGGCGGTCGAGTTCGTGAAGGCCACCGAGGTCGACGCCCTGGCCATCGCCATGGGCACGTCGCACGGCGCCTACAAGTTCACGCGCAAGCCGGACGGCGACGTCCTGGCGATGAACGTGATCGAAGAGATCCACCGCCGCCTGCCCAACACCCACCTGGTGATGCACGGCTCCTCGTCGGTCCCGCAGGACCTGCAGGAGATCATCAACAAGTACGGCGGCGAGATGCCCCAGACCTGGGGCGTGCCCGTCGAAGAGATCCAGCGCGGCATCAAGCACGGCGTGCGCAAGATCAACATCGACACCGACAACCGCATGGCCATCACCGGCGCCATCCGGAAGGTGTTCGCCGAGAAGCCGGGCGAGTTCGACCCGCGCAGCTACCTGAAGCCCGCCAAGGAAGCCATGCGCAAGGTCTGCGTCCAGCGCTTCGAGGAGTTCGGCACGGCCGGCCACGCCTCGAAGATCAAGGCGCTCCCGCTCTCCGCCATGGCCAAGCGCTACGCTTCGGGCGAACTGGCCCCGAAGATCGGCCTCACCAAGGTCGCCGCCGAGTAGCCGGCCCCCAGGGGGGAGCCGTTCCAGGTCCTCCCCTTCTGGGGGAGGTCCCGAAGGCGGAGGGGGTGGCCGTTCAGGCCTTGGCCAGCAGCTCGCCCATCATCCGATGGACCAGGTTGATGGCCTTTAGCGGGCGGATCATGACCTTGAAGCCGGTGATCTTCCCGGCCTCGTTCCACGAGATGATGTCGACCCCGTTGACGGTGATGCCGTCGATCTCGGTGGCGAACTCCAGCACCGCCGACCGCTCGGCCCGCCATTCGCCGACATAGCGGAAGCTGTCGTTGTTCAGCACCTGCAGGGCGCCCGCCAGGTAGGTCACGGTGATCGTCTTGCCCACCTGCGGCGTGTGCACCACGGGGCTCTCGAACACCGCCTCGTCGGCGATCAGGTCCTTCAGCGCGGCCAGGTCGCGGCTCTTCACCACGTCGTGCCAGCGGGCGATCGTGTCCATCCTCGGCTCCTTGCCCGCCCGCAACTGCACCCGTCCCGACCGGCGCGCAAGGCCATTGTCTCGCCGCCGGCGTGTGGCGCACAATCGGCGGTGGAGGCGTGGATGGACACACTCGAAGTCATCGCCCGGCCGCACTTCCAAAAGGCCGACCTGGCCTGGCTGACCGACATCCGCGCGCGGCGCGCCGGCAGTCGCGGCCCGCCCTATTTCACGCTCGTGTTCCACGGGACCGAGATGGCGCCGGCCGCCTTCGTGGAGCAGGTCAGGACGCTCGCCGCCGGCATCCCGCGCATCCGTTTCCGGCTGCGCTGCGCCCTGGTGGCGCCCGAGCCGCTTGTCGGCCGCCACCACGTGTTCCTCGTGCCGGACGAGGGCTTCGGCGCAATCAGCAAGCTGTACGACGCGCTGCACGTCGGCGACATCGAGGTGGGCCTGCGATTCGATTCCGCCTACCTGCCTCACATCACCGTCGCCACCACCGACGACTACGCCGCCGCCCGCAAGCTGGCTCAGGCGCTGAACCTGGGGGGCGTCGACATCAGCGGCCACATCGACGCCCTGGAGGTCGAGCGGCGGAGCGGCGACGTCGTGCGCAAGGTGGCCGAGATCCCGCTCGTGAAGACCGGCTGGTTCGGCTGAACCTCAGGCCTCGATGGCGGCGCCCTTCATCTCCTTGACGAACAAGAGGCCGACCACCGCCGTGAAGGCGGCGACGGCGATCGGGTACCAGAGGCCGAAGTAGATGTTCCCGGTGGCGGCGACCATCGCGAAGGCCGTCGTCGGCAGGAACCCGCCCAGCCAGCCGTTCCCCAGATGGTAAGGCAGCGACATGGACGTGTACCGGATCCGCGCCGGGAACATCTCCACCAGCGCCGCCGCGATAGGCCCGTAGACCATGGTCACGTAGATCACCAGCAGCCAGAGTAGGAAGAC
>NZ_JANINU010000270.1 GCF_024508875.1 Phenylobacterium sp. | reverse complement strand
GACGCTCGTTACCCCGTCCCACTCATGACGAGGAGACGAGTATGATCCAGGCCTCTCAAATCCGCGAGCACATGGAAGTCATCGGCTCGGACGGCGGCCACGTCGGCAAGGTCGACCATGTGATGGGCGACGAGATCGAACTGTCCAAGCTGGACCTGGGCTCGGGCCTCAAGCACCACATGATCCCGCTGACCTGGGTGGAGACCATCCAGGACGACAAGGTCTGCCTGAACCTGACGAAGGACGCCGCCAAGGCCGGCTGGCGCGAGAAGCACTGAGCCGCCGCCGCTCGCCTTGACAGGGCGGGCGGCCCGTCGGAACCCTCGGCGCTCGCAGCCGAGGGGTTCCGTTGAAGTCAGTCGTATCTTTCGCGGCGGCGCTCGCCGTCGCCGCCACGCCGCTTGCCACGCAGGCGGCGCCCAAGGTCTGCGCCGAATGTGTGAAGGCCAATATGGAAGTGCTCACCAGCGACGCGCTCCGTGGGCGCGCCTGCGGGACGGCTGACGAGAACGCCGCCGCGCGCTTCCTCGCGGACAAGCTCAAGAGCTACGGCGTGAAGGGCGCGGCGCCCGGCGGCGAACTGCTGCAGCGTGTGAACTTCCGCGTCCCGACCTACGCGGCGGCGCCATGGCTCGCCGTCGGCGCGGTGCGGCTGGCGCAGGGTGAGGGGATCGTCATCCTGACGCCCGCGCCCGAAGTGTCCGGCGAGGTGGTGGTGCTGGGCGTCGCGGCCGATCCGGCCGCGGCCGCGGGCAAGGTGGTCGTCCTCGACGCGGCGTTCGACCCGCGGATCACGGGGCCGATGTTCCGTGCGGGTGCGCTCGCCGTCGTGGCGCCCGCGCCGGAGAACATCGCCGCCGCCTGGGGTGAGCTGGCGAGCCGGCCGCCGCCCGGCGTCGAGGTCGACGGTGTGGAGCCCGAGCGGCAGACGCTGCGCACCACGGTCTTCGCCCGACCCGAGGCCTATGCCGCGATCCGCGCCGCGGCGGGCCAGACCGCCACGATCTCGGCCCCGCGCGGGCAGCCGGTGACGAAGACCACCTACAACGTCCTGGGCGTGATCCCGGGCAAGGCGGGGGAGGCGGCCGCGCAGGCGATCCTGCTGAGCGCCCACTACGACCACGTGGGCGTGCGGGACGGGAAGATCTATCGGGGCGCCAACGACGACGCGTCGGGGACGGCGGCGGTGCTGGAGCTGGCGCGCGTGCTGGCTAAGCAGCCGCCGGCGAAGCGCTCCGCGCAGTTCGCGCTGTTCGGCTGCGAGGAGGCAGGGGGGCATGGGGCGCGATACTTCCTCGCCCATCCGCCGCTGCCGCTCGGCGCCATCGCCGCCAACCTGGAATTCGAGATGATCGGGTTGCCGGATCCGCAGCGGCCGAAAACGTTGATGCTGACCGGCTGGGAGCGCTCCAATCTGGGCCCGACGCTGAAGGCGCAGGGCGCCGACATCGGGCCGGATCTCTATCCCGAACAGAACTTCTTTCAGCGCTCGGACAACTACCAGCTGGCGCTCAAGGGCGTGGTGGCGCAGACGGTCAGCGCCTGGCCGACGCCGCCGACGTACCACGACGCCACCGACGACCTGGCGCACATCGACCTGCCGTTCATGACCGGGGTGATCCAGTCGATGGTCGAGCCGGTGCGGCGGCTCCTGAACGGCGAGTTCCGTCCGGAGTGGAACGTCGGGATGCAGCCGTAGAGCCGCAAGTCCCTCCCTTAACGGGGAGGGACAGATCGCGGAGCGATCAGAGTGGGGGATGTAAGGCCAGGCTTGGCGGCCGGTCAGGCTTTCCCCACCCGTCTGCTCGCGTTGCGAGCATCCACCCTCCCCATGAAGGGGAGGGAGATTCCTACTTCACGTTGGCGCAGAAGCGCTGGATGCGCTGGCAGGCGTCTTCGAGCACGCTGTTGGCCGTCGCGTAGCTGATGCGGAAGTGGGGCGAGAGGCCGAAGGCCGCGCCCATCACCACCGCCACGCCCTCGGTTTCCAGCAGCTCGACGGCGAAGTCCTCGTCGGAGCTGATGACCTTGCCCGAGGGGGCCGTCTTGCCCAGCAGGCCGGCGCAGGACGGATAGACGTAGAACGCGCCCTCCGGCGTCGGGCACTGGATGCCGTTGGCCTGGTTCAGCATGGACACGACGAGGTCGCGGCGCTCCTCGAACAGCTTGGCGTTCGGCTTGATGAAGGCCTGCGTGCCGTTCAGCGCCTCGACCGCCGCCCACTGCGAGATGGAGGCGGGGTTGGACGTCGTCTGGCTCATGACCTTGGCCATGGCCTTGATCAGCGGCTCGGGGCCGGCGGCGTAGCCGATGCGCCAGCCGGTCATGGCGTAGGCCTTGGAGACCCCGTTCATGGTCAGGGTGCGATCGTAGAGCGCCGGTTCCACCTGGGCGATGGTCGAGAACTGGAAGTCCCCGAACACCAGGTGCTCATACATGTCGTCGGTCAGGATCCAGACGTGCGGATGGCGCAGCAGGACGTCGGCCAGCGCCTTCAGCTCGGCGCGGGTGTAGGCCGCGCCCGACGGGTTCGACGGTGAGTTCAGCAGGATCCACTTGGTCTTGGGCGTGATCGCCTTTTC
>NZ_JANINU010000269.1 GCF_024508875.1 Phenylobacterium sp. | reverse complement strand
AGCGTCGGGTCCCGAATGGCCAAGAAGGTCCTCATCGTCGAGGATAACGAGCTGAACATGAAGCTCTTTCATGATCTGCTCGAAGCCCAGGGCTACGAAACCCTCGAGACCCGCGAAGGTCTCGCGGCGCTGTCGCTTGCGCGCGAGCACAAGCCCGACCTGATCCTGATGGATATCCAGCTTCCGGAGATCTCGGGCCTCGAGGTCACCAAGTGGCTGAAGGAAGACGACGATCTGGCCCACATCCCCGTGGTCGCGGTCACCGCCTTCGCCATGAAGGGCGACGAGGAGCGGATCCGGGAGGGCGGCTGCGAGGCCTATATCTCCAAGCCGATATCGGTCAGCCACTTCCTCGACACCATCAAGCGGCTGCTCAACTAGTCATGAGCGCGCGGATCCTGGTCGTCGACGACATCGAATCGAACGTCCGCCTGCTCGAGGCCAAGCTGTCGGCCGAGTACTACGACGTGCTGACCGCCAACGACGGCCCGACCGCCCTGGCCATCGCCGCGTCCGAACAGCCCGACATCATCCTGCTGGACGTGATGATGCCCGGCATGGACGGCTTCCAGGTCTGCCGCCGCCTAAAGGACGACCCCGCCACGCGCCACATCCCGGTGGTGCTGGTCACCGCCCTGGACGGCCGCGCCGACCGCGTGGCGGGGCTGGAGGCCGGGGCCGACGACTTTCTGACCAAGCCCATCGACGACGTGATGCTGTTCGCCCGCGTGCGCAGCCTGACCCGCCTGAAGGCGGTGATCGACGAACTGCGGGACCGCGAGGCCTCGGGCCGCCGCATGGGCGTGATTGCCGGCGCCGCCTCGCGCCTGGGCGGCTCGGGCGGGCGCATTCTGATCGTCGACGACAACCAGCGCCAGGCCGAGCGGGTGGCCGCCGAACTGTCCGTCGAGCACCGCCCGGTGGTCGAGACCGAGCCCTACAAGGCGGTGCTGACCGCGCGCGGGCCGGTGGACCTGGTCATCGTCAACGCCAACGCCAAGGCCTTCGACGGCCTGCGCTTCGCCGCCCAGCTCCGCTCGGACGAGGCGACCCGCAGCCTGCCGGTGCTGGCCATCGCCGACTTCGACGAGCGCCAGAAGGCCGTGAAGGCCCTCGAGATCGGCGTGAACGACATCCTGGCCCGCCCCATCGATCCGGGCGAGCTGGCGGCGCGGGTGCGCACCCAGATCCGCCGCAAGCGCTACACCGACTACCTGCGCTCGAACCTGGACCATTCGCTGGAACTGGCCGTCACCGACCAGCTCACCGGCCTGCACAACCGCCGCTACATGACCGGCCAGCTCGAAGCGCTGGTGCGCCGGGCGAACCAGGGCGGCGAGCCCGTCTCGCTGCTGGTCATCGACATCGACCACTTCAAGCGGGTGAACGACAGTTTCGGCCACGACGTGGGCGACGAGGTGCTGGCCGAGTTCGCCGTGCGCCTGGCCTCGAACGTGCGCGCCATCGACCTGCCGGTGCGGCTGGGCGGCGAGGAGTTCGTCGTTGTCATGCCCGACACCGAGCTGGAGGACGCGCGCCGCATCGCCGAGCGTATCCGCCTGCACGCCGCCGGCGCCCCGTTCCGGGTCATGGGCGGCGAGGAGCTGCTGTCGGTGACCATCTCCATCGGCGTGGCCACCAGCTCGGGCTCGGAAGACACCCCCAACGCCCTGCTCAAGCGCGCCGACGAGGCCGTCTACGAAGCCAAGTCCAGCGGCCGCAACAAGGTCATCGCCCGGGCGGCGTAGCCGTCGGCCGAATTCCTTCTTAGGCTGCTCGCCAGGGAGGAAGTTCCACATGAGATCATCCGTGGTTGCCGCGCTGGGTTTGGCCTTGGCGATCTGCTCGCCGGCTACGGGTCAGGGCGTGGAGGAGATCGTCGTCACCGGCAGCCGGCTGAGCGAGTACGATGCAAACCAGACGCCGCAGGTCACGCTACGCAAGCGGGCCGATAACCTCATCACGGCGGTGACGGTCGTTTGCGACACCCGCGATGAGAGCCAGCGCAAGAGCGAGTTAAAGGCGACGCTGCGGAACATGATCAAGGCCGCCGCCCAGGACAAGCATATCGCCCTGGCCGTCGGCGAGGAGGTGCTGGGCGACTTCGACGAGACCATGCTGGACAGCGTGATCGTCAAGGTGGCAAAGCCCGACACCAGCAGCGCCACCGTGATCGTGAAGACGGCGGTGTCAGCGGACGACACCTTCGACTCGGCGACAGGGCGGATCGAGACCTTCGCCGAGCGCACGCCGAAGGTCGGCCGCACGGAAATCCTGCTGCCGAACGACTGGCAACTGACGCTCGTCAATCCGAGCCAGTACCGGCCGGAGGTCGCGCGGCTCGTCGCGGAGGACGCTCGCCGCATGGCGACGCTGTTCGGGGACGGCTACGGCGTGGAGGTGCAGGGGTTGCAGTTGCCGGTGTCCTGGTACCAGGCCGGACCACTGGATCTGGCCATCTACATCCCGTACCGGCTGACCGTGCGCCCGATCCGGTAGGCGCAACGAAAAACGCCCGGCGGTGAGGCCGGGCGTCTTCATGCGAAACCAGTGGGTCGGTCGACCTACTTGATCTTGCCTTCCTTGAACTCGACGTGCTTGCGCACGACCGGGTCGTA